>NZ_JBWKKP010000013.1:0-242438 GCF_056431485.1 Streptomyces sp. NPDC045899 | reverse complement strand
CCCCCCCCCCCCCCCCCCCCCCCCCCCCCCCCCCCCCCCCCCCCCCCCCCCCCCCCCCCCCCCCCCCCCCCCCCCCCCCCCCCCCCCCCCCCCACGGCGAACGCCCCTGGTGGAAGGTCAGGTGCCGGATCGCGGTCAGGACTGGGTGGCCGTACCGCCCGATGCCTTCGGCTTCTGGCAGCCGGGCTGCTTGGCCATCGCCGTGCCGACGTCCCCCTCCTGGAGCTTCTGGAGGGCCTTGTCACCGGACTTGCTGAGCTTGTCGAGCTCGTCGGCGACGCCCTTGAGCCCCTCGGCGAACTTCGACTTGTCCGAGGTGTCGAGCTTGTCGACGCTCGTCTTCAGCTCCTTGTAGGCCACGGAGGTGGAGTTGAGCTCCTTGACGGCCTGCTTCTGGGTGGTCTCACCGTTGTCGACCGGCGGCGGGCCCGCCTTCTCCACGGCCTTGGCCAGCGACGCGTACGACTCGGAGATCTGCTGGAACGCCTTGGAGTCCGTCTGCTGGAGCTTCTTGGAGTCCTGCTCGTCGGCGGCCGCCTGGATCGAGGCGTTGGCCCCCTGAATCTTCTTCAGCTGCGGCTGCACCTCGTCGCAGACCGACTTGGCCCAGTCGTTGACCTTCTTGTCGCCCTCATCGCCGTTGCCGCCGCAACCAGTCAGCGCCACGACGAGTGCCGCACCGCCGGACAGCGCCGCCACTAGCTTCTTGTTCACCGGATTGGTCCCTTCCATGGCTCTCGGCCCCGGAACATACACGGCGATCCGGCGGAGACCGCGGGGCGAGCATCCTGTATGAACCTTTTTGAAGCCATTTGCATCAAGCCATGTGTGCTGTCTGCCTCACTCCACGGAGCGACCTCGGACGGACATGCGTGCGGGCGGACGGTGTGCCGGTGCACACCACCCGCCCGCACGTCGTGGGGACTCTCAGAGCCCCGTGGCCGACCCCGGGGTCAGGAAACCACCGCCGCGTCGGCCGACTTGGCCACGCGCTCGGAGTTGCCTTCGTCACCCACGGCGATTCCACGCCGCTTGGAGATGTAGACCGCTCCGACGATGATCACGACGGCGGCCACCGCGATGACCGCGCGCAGTCCCGGACTGGCGTCGTCGCCGTACGAGAACTTCACCACCGCCGGGGCGATCAGCAGCGCCACCAGGTTCATCACCTTCAGCAGCGGGTTGATCGCCGGGCCCGCGGTGTCCTTGAACGGGTCGCCGACCGTGTCGCCGATCACCGTGGCGGCATGGGCCTCGCTGCCCTTTCCACCGTGGTGCCCGTCCTCGACCAGCTTCTTCGCGTTGTCCCAGGCGCCGCCGGAGTTCGCGAGGAAGACGGCCATCAGGGTGCCGGTGCCGATCGCCCCGGCCAGGAAGGAGCCGAGCGCGCCGACCCCGAAGGTGAAGCCGACGGCGATGGGCGCGAGGACCGCGAGCAGACCCGGAGTGGCCAGTTCGCGCAGCGCGTCCTTGGTGCAGATGTCGACGACCCGTCCGTACTCCGGGGTCTCGCTGTAGTCCATGATCCCGGGCTTCTCACGGAACTGCCGGCGCACCTCGAAGACCACCGCACCGGCCGACCGCGACACCGCGTTGATCGCCAGCCCCGAGAAGAGGAAGACGACGGCGGCGCCGAGGACGAGCCCGACCAGGTTGTTGGGCTGCGAGATGTCCAGGCTGAGATTCATCTCACCGGCCACGCTCACATGTACGTCGTCGATGGCCTCGGCGATGGCGTCACGGTACGAGCCGAAGAGCGCGGCCGCGGCGAGCACCGCCGTCGCGATCGCGATGCCCTTGGTGATCGCCTTGGTGGTGTTGCCGACCGCGTCCAGGTCGGTGAGGACCTGGGCGCCCGCGCCCTCGACATCACCGGACATCTCGGCGATGCCCTGCGCGTTGTCGGAGACCGGACCGAAGGTGTCCATCGCGACGATGACGCCGACGGTGGTCAGCAGACCGGTACCGGCCAGCGCGACCGCGAACAGCGCCAGCATGATCGAGCTGCCGCCGAGCAGGAACGCGCCGTAGACACTGAGCCCGATCAGCACCGCCGAGTAGACCGCGGACTCCAGACCGATGGAGATACCGGAGAGCACCACGGTGGCCGGGCCGGTCAGCGAGGTCTTGCCGATGTCCCGGACGGGACGCCGGGTGGTCTCGGTGAAGTAGCCGGTGAGCTGCTGGATGAGCGCGGCCAGCACGATGCCGATCGCGACGGCGACCAGCGCGAGGATCCGCGGGTCCCCGCTGTGGCCGAGGATCTCGCGGTCGGTGACCCCGTCGAGATCGGCGTAGCTGGACGGCAGGTACACGAAGACCGCGATCGCCACCAGCACCATCGAGATCACCGCGGAGATGAAGAAGCCGCGGTTGATGGCGGTCATCCCGCTGCGGTCCGAGCGGCGCGGAGCCACCGCGAAGATCCCGATCATGGCGGTGATCACACCGATGGCCGGGACGAGCAACGGGAAGGCCAGTCCGGAGTCGCCGAACGCGGCCTTGCCGAGGATCAGCGCGGCCACCAGGGTCACGGCGTAGGACTCGAAGAGGTCCGCGGCCATGCCCGCGCAGTCGCCGACGTTGTCGCCCACGTTGTCCGCGATGGTCGCGGCGTTGCGCGGGTCGTCCTCGGGGATGCCCTGCTCGACCTTGCCGACGAGGTCGGCGCCGACGTCGGCGGCCTTGGTGAAGATGCCACCGCCGACCCTCATGAACATCGCGATCAGGGCGGCACCGAGACCGAAGCCCTCCAGCACCTTGGGCGCGTCGGCGGCGTAGACGAGCACCACGCAGGAGGCGCCCAGCAGGCCGAGGCCGACGGTGAACATGCCGACCACGCCACCCGTCCGGAAGGCGATCTTCATCGCCTTGTGCGAGACGGCCGTCAGATCCACGCCGGACTGACCGGGCGTGGAGGAAGCGGAGTCCCCATTGACGGATGAGCCGGGTGAGGCGGAAGCGGCGGGAGTGGCTTCACGGGCCGCCGCGGCGACACGCACATTGCTGCGCACCGCGAGCCACATCCCGATATAGCCGGTGGCCGCCGAGAATCCCGCGCCGATCAGAAAGAACGCCGAACGCCCGATGCGCTGCGCCCAGTCGTCCGCAGGCAACAGCATGAGCAGGAAGAACACCACCACGGCGAATCCGCCGAGGGTGCGCAGCTGCCGGGCGAGATAGGCATTCGCGCCTTCCTGCACGGCCGCGGCGATCTTCTTCATGCTGTCCGTGCCCTCGCCGGCGGCGAGGACTTGTCGTACCAGCACCACCGCGACCGCCAGTGCCGCGATCGCGACGGCGGCGATCACCAGCACGATCACACGATTGTCATCGGTCAGCTCTGCGGCGGCCAGGGTTGGGGTGAGGTCCAGCTGATGAGGGGTGAGAGGCCCCGCCATTCGTCCTCCTTGACGTTTGGCACATGGGCGCGCAGCAGTTCTGCGACCGCAGAAGAGCCGCCACGCTCAGGCGTCCTGAGCTCGAGATGTGGACGGATTGTAGGGAGCGTCACACGATCAAAACAGGGCGCCGGAATGGGAATTCGCCTGCATCAGCGAAGATCAATAGGTTTGAGGCCCGAGAATTCGCCCGGAAGGGGGACGGTTGACAATTCGCTGACGGGTGTCGAATGATCTCCATAAATGATCTCGGTGCGCTGTGAAAAGTGCTGATCAGGGCATTAATGAGGGAGATCACTCAGCCCGTCGGGAGACGGAAGCGGAAGATCGCGGAGAGGGGTCACGAGGGCCCGCGGAGGGTCATGACGGCCCGAGGCCGGAATCAGCGGAACGAGCGACCAGAGAGCGACCAGAACCCGCCCCGAGACCGGCCCCCGGGGTGGGGGGCGGCGGGGCGACGGCGCTGCGGGGCCCGGCGGGCGGACTGCGGGGAGGCACGGCCCGGCGGGCGTCGGCGCCGGGGGGAGGACGGTGAGCATCGGAGCCCGGAGGGCGGGCTGCGGGCTCGCGGGAGGGCGGCGGGACGGCAGGCGTCGGGGCCCGGCGGGGCGGAGGGGCCAGCAAGACGCGGCAGCCGAGCGACGGGGACCGGGGCCAGCGGGTCGAGGTGGTGCGACCAAGGCGGGGCGGTGCGGCGCCGGGCGGTGGGGCTCGCAGGCAACGCTCTGGGGCCGGCTCAGGCCGATCTGGGGCAGCCCATCACGGCCCGAGGCGGGGCGGGCCGCGCGGAGGAGGGTGCGGGCCCGGTGCGACTCCGAGTCGTAGGGGCCGCCAGGACGCACTGAGCCGGGGCCAACCGGTCCGCCCGGGGCCGGGAGAAGGGCAAGCGGCGAGCGGCAACCGGTATCGCCGATCGTCGATCACCGGAGCACTCATGATGCCGACCCATGGGCGACAGCCCGTGCCGTATTGGCACAGCCAAGAGCCCGGAGGGACATCAGGCGGCCGGACCGCCCAGACCAGCGCCGACAGGACGCTGAGGACCGGGCACGGTACGGGCGAGCGCGGGCACACCCCAGCTCGGCATGGCACAGCCGCCGTACTCACGACGCCGCCGACGACCCGACACCTTGCCGGGGTGTTGGCGACAGAGAGCCGAGTCAGACGCCCCTACGGCACCAGGGAGTCAGGGGAGGTCGGCCAGCTCATCCGGATCACTCCACCGGTCTCGCTGGTCGTCACCTCGACATCGTCGACAAGCCCCTTGATCACGGCCAGGCCCATCTCGTCCTCACCCTCGGGCTCGGACTCCTCATCACCACCGGCGGCGCCGGGGGCCAGAGCGGCCGAGGTCGGGGACTCATCGCCGATCTCGATGGAGAACTTCTTCTCCTCCTCGGTCAGCGCCACCCGCACCGGGGCGTCCACCCCATTGCTCAGATGGAGCCCCACCGCACGGGTGCACGCCTCGCCGACCGCGAGTCGCACCTCGTCGAGCACGGCCTCATCCACTCCGGCCCGGCGCGCCACGGCCGCAGCGACCAGGCGGGCGGTCCTGACGTGCTCGGGCAGCGCACTGAAGCGGAGTTCGACGGTGGCCATGCCATCCCCCTCGGGCGTATGGGCGTGCATGTCGGGGGGCCGGGCGATGACGCCCGGTTCCCCCTTCTGTGTCTTCCTGCGACGACCGGATCAGTCGGTCGCCGCGACAGCGTCCTCGACCGAGGTGTGAATCGGAAACACCTTGGTCAGGCCGGTGATACGGAAGATCTTGAGAATGCGCTCCTGGTTGCACACCAGGCGCAGTGAGCCCTCATGAGCTCGTACGCGCTTGAGCCCGCCGACGAGCACGCCGAGCCCGGTGGAGTCGAGAAAGTCGACGCCCTCCATGTCGACGACCAGGTGGTAGCTACCGTCGTTGACAAGCTCGACCAGCTGCTCGCGCAGCTTGGGCGCGGTGTATACATCAATCTCGCCACCGACCTCGACGACCGTGCGGTCGCCAACGGTCCGAGTCGACAGGGACAGGTCCACGGATCCTCCAGCACCTTGCATCGAGCGGTCGCCCCCCATGGATCGGCAGCCGCGATGGCATTCAATCACTTACCAGCAGGCGTGCACGACGCCTTGAGCCCATTGTCCGTCAGACCAGTGACAGACTCGGTGTCGATGGCCCACAACCAACTCCCGCGGCAGACGGGCATACGCCCCTCACCGCGGGCTGTCCTCGGTCGGCTCGGCACGGGTGCGGGTCGAGGCGCGCGCATCACTCATACGGAGCACTTGCCCCCGCGTCTCGGGACCCATGCCGACTGGCCTTCGCCGATCCGCCCGGAAGTGATCGAGGCCATCCGGACCGCCGGAATCGACCGCCCCTGGGCTCACCAGGCGCGTACGGCCGAGCACGCGCTGCGCGGGGAATCGGTGGTGGTCGCCACCGGAACCGCCTCCGGAAAATCCCTGGCCTACCAGGCACCCGTCCTCAGCACCCTGCTGGACGGATCCGAGGAACCCAGCGGGCGGGGCGCGACCGCGCTGTACCTCTCGCCCACCAAGGCGCTGGCCGCCGATCAGCGCCGCGCGGTGGCCGATCTCGCCGCCCCGCTGGGCACCGCCGTCCGCCCCGCGGTCTACGACGGCGACACGCCGGTCGAGGAACGCGAATGGGTGCGTCAGTACGCGAACTACGTCCTCACCAACCCGGACATGCTGCACCGGGGCATCCTGCCGGGGCACCCCCGGTGGTCCTCCTTCCTGCGCTCGCTGCGCTACGTCGTCATCGACGAGTGCCACACCTACCGGGGGGTCTTCGGCTCCCACGTCGCCCAGGTGCTGCGTCGGCTCCGGCGTGTCTGTGCCCGCTACGGCTCCTCGCCGGTCTTCCTGCTCGCCTCCGCCACGGCAGCCGACCCCGCCGTGGCGGCGACCAGGCTGACCGGTGTGCCGGTCGCGCAGATCACCGAGGACTCCTCGCCCCGCGGTGAGGTCGTCTTCGCCCTCTGGGAGCCGCCCCTGACCGAGCTGCACGGTGAACAGGGCGCCCCGGTCCGCCGCACCGCCACCGCAGAATCCGCGGATCTGCTCACCGATCTGGCCGTCCAGGGCGTCCGCACGGTGACCTTCGTACGCTCCCGGCGGGGCGCGGAGCTGATCGCGCTGATCGCCCAGGAACGGCTGGCCGAGGTGGACCGCTCGCTGACGGACCGGGTGGCCGCCTACCGGGGCGGCTATCTCCCCGAGGAGCGCCGGGCCCTGGAGCGCGCCCTGCACTCCGGCGAACTCCTGGGGCTCGCCGCCACCACCGCCCTGGAACTCGGTATGGACGTGGCCGGTCTGGACGCCGTCGTCCTCGCGGGCTATCCCGGCACCCGCGCGTCGGTGTGGCAGCAGGCGGGACGGGCCGGGCGCAGCGGGCAAGGGGCCCTCGCGATCCTCGTGGCCCGGGACGATCCGCTGGACACCTATCTCGTCCACCACCCGGACGCGCTCTTCCGCCAGCCGGTGGAGTCCACCGTGCTCGACCCGGACAACCCCTACGTCCTGGCGCCGCATCTGTGCGCGGCCGCGGCCGAGCTGCCCCTCACCCCGGCGGACCTGGAGCTGTTCGGCCCTGCCACCGAGGACCTGGTGCCGCAGCTGGAGCGGCGCAAGCTGCTGCGCCGCCGGGCGACCGCCTGGCACTGGACCCGCCGCGAGCGGGCCGCGGACCTCACCGACATCCGCGGGGAGGGCGGCAGCCCGGTCCAGGTCGTGGAGGCGGCCACCGGGCGGCTGCTGGGCACTGTGGACGCCTCCGCCGCCCACAGCACCGTGCACGAGGGCGCCGTCCACCTGCACCAGGGCCGGAGCTATCTGGTGAAACACCTCGACCTCGACGACTCCGTCGCCCTGGTGGAGGAGGCCAGTCCGCCGTACTCCACCACCGCCCGCGACACCACGGCCGTCTCCATCCTGGAGACCACCACCGAGATCCCCTGGGGGGACGCCCGGCTGTGCTTCGGCTCGGTCGAGGTCACCAACCAGGTCGTGTCCTTCCTCCGCCGCAAGCTGATCACTGGCGAGGTGCTCGGCGAATCCAAGCTCGACCTCCCGCCGCGCACACTGCGCACCCGCGCCGTGTGGTGGACGGTCACCGAGGACCAGCTGGAGGACGCACGGGTGCATCCCCAGGCGCTCGGTGGTGCCCTGCACGCCGCCGAACACGCCTCCATCGGTATCCTGCCGCTCTTCGCGACCTGTGACCGCTGGGACATCGGCGGGGTCTCGGTGCCGCTCCACCCGGACACCCTGCTGCCCACCGTCTTCGTCTATGACGGGCAGCCCGGCGGTGCGGGCTTCGCCGAGCGTGCCTTCCACACGGCGGCCCGCTGGCTGACCGCCACCCGCGAGGCCATCGCCGCCTGTGAGTGCGAGGCGGGGTGCCCGTCCTGCATCCAGTCCCCCAAGTGCGGCAACGGCAATGACCCGCTGGACAAGAGGGCGGCGATCCGTCTGCTGACGACCCTGCTCGACGGAGCCCCCGAGCAGCCTCCCGCCGGATGACGCGCTCGGTCCCCCCATCAGGGACCGCACCCCGCGCGTCGGCCCCGGCTGCCCGGTGCCGTCGGTGACGGGTGCGGTCGCGGGCCCGGCCCGTGCCCTGGCCCGCAGAGTGAACGGTCCGGTGCGCACCTCGGCCGTGAGATCGACGATCTCCCCGCTCAGGGCGCAGCGCACCACGCGGGCGCCTTGGGCGGAGGCGACCCGCCGGGCGAGCCGGCACGCCACCCCCTTGCCCTCCAGACCGTGATCGGCGGCCGCCAAAGCGGCCAGATCGGCGGCGGCGCCCGCGCGGTGGCGGGCCACCATGGCCTGCCCGGCGGCCAGCACGGCCGCGAACACCGCGCACACGGCCGTGGCGGCCACCACGGCCCAGACCGTCGCCGATCCGCGGTCGTCCGTCGTCCTCACAGCACCGTCCCCCGTACGGCGGCCGAACCCGGCGGGGCGCCGACGGCGTCCTCGGCGAGGGCGACCGCTTCACCCCGCAACCCCACGGCGAGCGGGCCGGGACCGGCCGAGCGGGCCTCGACCCGCACCCGCACCAGATCGCCGTCCCGCCACACCTCGACCCGGGCTCCGTGCGGGGCGGCCGATCTGGCGGCGGCCACCGCGGCGTCCCCCGGCTCCGAGCGCGCCGCCGCCCTGGCTCCCGCCCGGGCCGCGTCCACGCACTGCAACTGCGCCGCCGCGGCCATCAGGCCCCAGATGAGCATCAGCGTGAACAGCGCCAGCACCGGCAGGGCGATGGCGGCCTCCGCGGTGACATAGCCGCCGTCCCGGCTCCCGCGGGGCGGGCCGGGGAGGTCCCGCGCGCCGCTCCCGGCACGCGGGACCCTCCGGCCATCCGTCCCTCGTCGCGGCTCGTCAGAACCGCGCATCGAGCGCCTGGCCGATCACCGACTCGAGCGCGCCGCTGACGCCTCCGCTCGTCACCACCTTGTAGAGCACCGCGGCGAAGGCGCATGCCGCAATGGTCCCCATCGCGTACTCGGCGGTGGTCATCCCCGCCTCACCCTTGGCGCACATCGCCACATACCGCCGTGTCCACCACTGCTTCACCATGTCCGTCCCTTCACGTTCGTCCGTTGTCACTGGTCGTTGTCGTCGTTGTTCGGTGTCGTGGTCGTTGTTCGGTGTCGTCGTTGCGCTGTCCTCGGCGCGTGGTCGTCGCGGTCGTGTGTGGGCGCCCTCTGATTCCGTGGCGCCCCGCGAGCGCCTTCCGGCGCTCCCGGGCCGCCGTCCGGGGCCGGACTCAGCCGCGGCCCATCAGCCCTCCGGCCAGCCCGACCATCACCGGGGCCAGCCCGATCAGCAGATACGCGGGCAGGAAACAGACCGTGAGGGGCGCGGTGGCCCGTACAGCGGTGCGGTCGGCCCGTTTCAGCGCCTCCCGGGTCTGTTCGGCGCGGCATTCGGCGGCCACCCGGGAGACCGGCTCCACGGCCGGTGCGCCCGTGGTCCCGGCGCGTTCCAGGGCGCGGGCGAGCCCCTGCGCTCCGGGCAGGGCGCCCATCCGCCCCCAGGCGGCGGCCGGTTCACCTCCGAGCCGCAGTTCCGCCGCGGTCCGGGCCAGCCGCTCACCGACCGGGCCGCCCAGTGAGGTGCCCACCGCCTCCGCCGCCCGGCGCGGCCCCGCCCCGGCCGCCAGACAGGCGGTCAGCAGATCGGCCGCCAGGGGAATCTGCTGTGCCGCGGCGGTCTCGGCGCATCGGTCGCGGCCGGATGAGGCGTCCGTGGTCCGGCGGCGCCGCTGCCAGCGCCTGACGCCATACCCGGCGGCGATCCCCAGCACCCATCCCGTGGGTCCCCCGACCATGACCGGTCCGGCCAGCAGCGCCCCGAGGGAGGCCGCCCAGGCAAGGCCCGCCCCCTCACTCACCGCGGCGCGCCGACGCTCCCACAGCCGGCGCCGCTTCGGCGGTCCGGCATCGCCGCCCGGCAGCAGGGCCGCCAGCCGCCGCCGGGCAGCGCGTGCCCGGCGGGATTCGAGCGCGGCCATCACCGTGCACAGTCCGGCCGCCACGGCGGACAGCACCATCCCCAGCCTGTGGACAACATCCGCACTCATCGGCCACGGCCCCCGGAAGAGGCCAGCGCCGAACGCACCAGCCGACCGGTCCAGAACAGCCCCGCCCACTCCAGCAGCCCGCCCAGCGCCAGACAGCCGAGGCCCGCCGGGGTGTGCAGCAGGACGTGCAGCGGATCGGCGCCCAGCGCGCTGCCCAGGACCAACCCGACGAGGGGCAGCCCGGCCAGGGCCATCGCGGTGGCTCTGGGCCCGGCCAGCTTGGCGCGCAGATCGTCGCGCTGGTCGCGCTCGGCGCGCAGCGCCGCCGCCACCCGGTCGAGCCCGGCCGCCAGGCCCGCCCCCTCGTCGACCGCCACCTGCCAGCAGGCGGCCACTCCGGTCAGCCCCTCGGCCCCCGGTGTGCGGGCGGCTCTGCGCAGCGCGTCGGGCACATCACCACCGAACCGGGCGGCGGCCGCCACCAGCCCCCACCGCTCCCCGAGATCGCTCGGCGCCACGGCGAGCAGCGCCTCCCCGGGCTGCCGCCCGGCACGCAGCTCGCCCGCCACCGCCGAACACAGCTCGATCACCCCGGCGGCACGCCGCTCACGGACCCGGCCGTGCTCACGGCGGCGCAGCCACCGGCCGACGACCGGTACGGCCGCCGCCGCGAGGAGCAGGGGCAGAACCGACGCGCCCAGCAGCGCGACCACTCCCCCGGCAGGCAGGCACAGGAGCTCACGGCCGATCCGTCCGCCGTAGCGGACCCGCCATCGCTCCCGCACCCCGGCCGTGGCCTCGGTCAGCCTCCGCGCCGGATCCGGTGCGACCGGCGCGGCGGGCGCCGCGGACGCGGCGGGGCCGCCACCCGCGAACAGCAGCCTGGCGCGGCGCAGCTCCCGGTCCCGTCCGGCGAACAGCCACACGGCCGCTCCGGCGCACAGCAGCGCGACGGACAGGGCCATCGCCCCGTGGTCCGCTCCCGCGCCCGTCATACGGCACCTCCGCCCCGTTCGCAGCGGCTCCGGAGCCGCTGCCAGCCTTCGGTCCGTTCGAAGCCGTGCGGGCCCCACAGGGCCGCGGGCACGGTCGTGACGTAACCCGCCCGGTCCCGGTCGAGCACGTGCAGCTCGGCGATCCTGCGCCGCCCGCCCCGGTCCCGCACCAGATGGACCACGACCGACAGGGCCGCGGCGAGCTGACTGTGCAGTGCGGCCCGGTCCAGGCCCGCGCTCGAACCGAGCGCCTCCAGCCGCGCCGGAACGTCCCCGGCGGTGTTGGCGTGGACAGTGCCGCAGCCGCCCTCGTGGCCCGTGTTCAGGGCGCCGAGGAGATCGGTCACCTCGGGGCCCCGCACCTCCCCCACCACCAGCCGGTCCGGGCGCATCCGCAGGGCCTGGCGCACCAGGTCCCGCAGGGTGACCTGGCCGCGGCCCTCCTGATTGGCGGGCCGGGTCTCCAGCCGGACCACATGCGGATGGTCGGGCCTCAGCTCGGCCGAGTCCTCGGCGAGAACGATCCGCTCGTTCGGCGCGACCAGTCCCAGCAGGGTGGAAAGCAAGGTGGTCTTGCCCGACCCGGTGCCACCGCTGACCAGGAACGACAGCCGGGCGTCCAGCATCGCCCGCAGCAGCCCGGCGCCGCCGGGCGGCACCGTCCGGGCGGCCACCAGCTCCTCGAGGGAGAACGCCCGCGGACGCACCACCCGCAGCGAGAGACAGGTCGAACCGACGGCCACCGGCGGCAGCACGGCGTGCAGCCGCGTCCCGTCCGGCAGCCGGGCGTCCACCCAGGGCCGGGCGTCGTCCAGCCGCCGCCCGGCCACCGCGGCGAGCCGCTGGGCCAGTCTGCGCACGGCGGCCGCGTCGGCGAAGGTCACCGCCGTGCGCTCCAGCCCCGAACCCCGGTCCACCCAGACCTCGTCGGGCGCGGTCACCAGGACATCGGTGACGTCGGGCGCGGCGAGCAGCGGCTCCAGCGGGCCGGTACCGACCAGTTCGGAGCGCAGGGCCGCGACCACTCCGAGCACTTCGGTGTCCCCGAGCAGCCGCCCCTCCTCGCGCAGGGCCGCCGCCACCCGGGCGGGTGTGGGGTCGGCTCCGCTTTCGGCGAGCCGCAGCCGCACGGCGTCCAGCAGCTCCGTCGACGCGGCGCTCATGCGGGCACACCCCCCTCACCGGCCAGCGCACGCTCCCAGAATTCGGTGCAGAACCGGCTCAGCGGTCCCCGTGCGCTGCCTCCCGGAGGCTTCCCGTCGTCCAGGGCTGCCGACAGCCCCGGCTCCGGCGGGAGTTGACCGGCCAGCGGCAGCCCGAGCAGCCCCGCGATCTCCTCGTCGTCGAGCTCGGGTCCGCACGGGCCACGCACCACCGCGCGCAGATCGCGCAGCACCATCCCGACCGTGGACGCCACCCGGTGGGAGGCCGCCACGGCGCGCAGCTCCGAGGGGACCACCAGCAGCCCGAGGTCGATCTGGGCCAGCGCCTCCGCCGTGGCCTCGTCGATCCTGCGGGGCAGGTCCACCACCACGACTCCGCCCCGCCGTCTGGCCGCGGCCAGCACGGCACGCATCGCGGAGGCGGGGATGACGACCGCGTCCCCGCGGTCCCAGCTGAGCACCCGTAAGGAGTGCAGCTCGGGCAGTGACTCCTCCAGCGCGCCGCCGGCGACGCGGCCCCTCGATTCGGCGAAGGCGGGCCATCGCAGGCCCTCGGCGCCCTCACCACCCAGCAGCACGTCCAGACCGCCGCCCAACGGATCACCGTCGATGAGCATGGTGCGGCGCCCCGCGCGGGCGGCGGTGACCGCCAGCGCGCATGCGAGGGTCGAGGCACCCGCGCCACCGCGCCCGCCGATGACCCCGACGGTCAGGGCCTGCCGCCCCACTCCCTCGGCGACATCGGCGATCCGGTCCACCAGCCAGGTCTCGGCATCGGGCAGGAACGCGACGTGGTCCGCGCCGAGATCGACTGCCCTCCGCCAGATGCCGTGGTCGTCGAGGTCGCGCCCGATGAGGAGGACTCCCTCCCGGCGGGTGCGGCCCCGCAGCCGGGCGGCGGCGTCGTCCCCGACGAGGATCAGCGGCGCGCCCTCCCAACTGCCACTGCGCGTGGGCGCCCCGTGCGCCACTTCCGGTTCGGCTCCCGCCGCCGCGCACAACCGCAGCAGATCGTCGAGAAGTTCCTCGTCCTCGGTGACGATCAGCGGTCCGTTGCGCTGTTCTTCAGTCTCCGCCGGTCGTTCCGGTGTGATGGATGCAGCCACGATCCCCTCCGCATATCCGTTACGCGCTCTCACTGCCGCTAACGGCGAGCGCGAACTTCTCGGAGAATCACGATGCGGCGATCCAGAAAATCTTGGGGATCTTGGTCCAAAACTGTGGACAACTCAGCAGTTGCGAATATCCCAGTCACCTAAACCAGTGACTTCCAGAGAGCAGCCTGGCGATTACGCACGGTTACCATTCAGGCTGGTGGGGAGGACGGGCCGCAAGGAGCCACAGGAGGGGGCGCGATCTGATGAGAACACCCGAAAAAGCGTCCGGACATGCGACGACCCCCGCCGGGGGGGAGAGCGGGGGTCGTCCCCACGGCCGACTCGGGGGGGGGAGGAGTCGGGCCGGGTTAGCACGGTCGCGAACGATCCGTGACTTCCATGGTGTACCCGAGAGCCTTCTCAGGCAAACCCACGCGCCTCAGCTTACGCCG
Organism: Streptomyces sp. NPDC045899; assembly: GCF_056431485.1. Classification (NCBI taxonomy): domain Bacteria; kingdom Bacillati; phylum Actinomycetota; class Actinomycetes; order Kitasatosporales; family Streptomycetaceae; genus Streptomyces; species Streptomyces sp. NPDC045899. The sequence goes on along the minus strand of NZ_JBWKKP010000013.1, from coordinate 228,780 downwards.
AATGGTGGGCCCTATGCTCGGCGTCGTGGAAAACCACTCCTTGCCTCGGACAGCCGCCTTCTTTGACCTGGACAAGACGGTCATTGCGAAGTCAAGCACGCTCACCTTCAGCAAGTCCTTCTACAAGGGTGGTCTGATCAGCCGCCGGGCCGCACTGCGCACCGCCTATGCGCAGTTCGTCTTCCTCGCCGGCGGGGCCGATCACGAGCAGATGGAGCGGATGCGCGAGTACCTCTCGGCGATGTGCCGCGGCTGGAATGTCCAGCAGGTGAAGGAGATCGTCGCGGAGACCCTGCACGATCTGATCGACCCCATCATCTACGACGAGGCCGCCTCGCTGATCGAAGCCCATCACACCGCCGGGCGCGATGTGGTGATCGTCAGCACCTCGGGGGCCGAGGTCGTGGAGCCGATCGGCGAGCTGCTCGGCGCGGACCGCGTGGTGGCCACCCGTATGGTCGTCGAAGACGGGGTGTTCACCGGCGAAGTCGAGTACTACGCCTACGGCCCGACCAAGGCCGAGGCGATCGCCGGGCTCGCCGAGTCCGAGGGATACGACCTCTCGCGCTGCTACGCCTACAGCGATTCGGCCACCGATCTGCCGATGCTGGAATCGGTCGGCCACCCCCACGCGGTGAACCCGGACCGCGCCCTGCGCCGCGAGGCGGCCGCCCGCGGCTGGCCGGTGCTCTCCTTCAACCGTCCGGTCCGGCTGAAGCAGCGGCTCCCCTCGCTCTCGATGCCACCGCGCCCGGTGCTGGCCGTGGTCGCCGCGGTGGGCGCGGCCGCCGCCACCGCGGGCGTGGTCTGGTACGCCAACCGGCGCCGCGCGCTGTATGCCCGGGCTTGAGGGCAATAGCAAAGATCTGCGGCAGGGGGTTCCACTTGGCCGTTCGCAGGAGTAGAAAGGAATCGACGGCCCGCGAGACCAGGGGATCCGGGAGGAAACCCCCAGACGCACCAAGGCCCCACGGACCGAGCACGAATGTCGGGCACCCACGCGACGCCGACCCGTCGATTACGGGCCAGCCGCACCAGGTAACGGGCAAAGATCCCGGCCTGATGGGCAAATATCTGTGCACGCATGGTAACCCGACGGACGTGCCAGCGGCGGTACCCTCGCGGTACCGCCGCAACTCTGTGTCGGGGTCCAACTCCACCCCGGCCCCACGCCGTTCGGGCGCCACCCGACCCCGTCACCAGGGACCCCGCAGCGCGGTCGTCAGACCACCGTGGCCCGCTGCCGCCCGGCCGCCGGAGGCTCGCCGCCAGGCCGCACCGTCAGGCCGCGCCGCGCTGGAGCGCCTCGCACACCGCCGTGCTCTCCCGCACTCCGAGCTCAACCGCCCGTCCGCAGTGCGCGATCCACGCCGCCATCCCCTCCGGCGTCCCGGAGACATAGCCCTCCAGCGCCGCCACATACGACGCGGCTCCCTGCTCGGCGTGCCCCACCTCGGCGGGGCAGATCGACTTCGGGTCCAGCCCGCTGCCGACCAGCACGATCCGCTCGGCCGCACGCGCCACCAGACCGTTGCAGGAGACGAAGGGCCGCAGCGCGAGCAGTTCACCGTGCACCACGGCCGCCGTGACCAGCGCCGGGGCCTCGGTCCCCGCGAGCAGCAGCCGCGCCAGCCCGTCGAGCCGCCCCGCGACCTCGTCCGCACCCGGCGGCTCGGGACCGATCAGCGGCTCGTCCACCCGCTCACCCGCCTGACGCGGGCGCCCCACGGTGTCATCCGTTCCGGTCCCCCCGGCGGCGACCAGATGCAGCCGCGCCAGCACCCGCAGCGGCGACTGGCGCCACACGCTCAGCAGCTGCCCCGCCTCGGCGGTCAGCCGCAGGGCCGCGCCCACCAAGTGCGGTTCACCCGCGACACCGAAGTCGGTGCGGCGGCGCACCTCTTCCAGCGCCCAGTCCGCTCCGGCCAGCGCCGCGGAGCCGCGCGCTCCGCGCAGTGCGGCCTCGGAGGTGACCTCATTGCTGCGGCGGCGCATCACACGATGGCCGTAGACCCGGTCCACGGCCGTACGCACGGCGTCCACGGACTCGACCACGCCGGGCAGCGCGGCCAGGGCGGCGAGCGGATCTGTCGTACTCATGAGTACGACCCTACGCACCCAGCGCCGGACGCCCCTCGTTGGAGTGGTCTTCTTCACGTAAATCCCTCATCGAAGAGGATCACTCACCTACGCTAGGTGAACATGAAGATCGCTTTCGTAGGCAAGGGTGGCAGCGGGAAGACCACGCTGTCGTCGCTGTTCATCCGCCATCTCGCCGCCACCCGTGCCCCTGTCGTCGCCGTCGATGCCGATATCAACCAGCACCTGGGCCCGGCGCTCGGCCTCGACGAGACGGAGGCCGCCGCACTGCCCGCCATGGGCGCCCATCTTCCGCTGATCAAGGACTACTTGCGCGGGGAGAATCCCCGGATCACATCCGCCGACACCATGATCAAGACAACACCGCCCGGTGAGGGGTCGCGGTTACTGCGGATCGACGAGGACAACCCGGTCTATGACGCGTGCGCCCGGACCGTCCGGCTCGGCGACGGGGCGGTGAGGCTGATGGCGACCGGCCCCTTCACCGAGTCCGACCTCGGTGTCGCCTGCTACCACTCCAAGGTCGGCGCGGTCGAGCTGTGCCTCAACCATCTCGTCGACGGCAGGGGGGAGTTCGTCGTGGTCGACATGACCGCGGGCAGCGACTCCTTCGCCTCCGGTCTCTTCACCCGCTTCGACATGACGTTCCTGGTCGCCGAGCCCACCCGTAAGGGCATCGCCGTCTACCGCCAGTACAAGGAGTACGCCCGGGACTTCGACGTGGCGCTGCGCGTGGTGGGCAACAAGGTGCAGGGCCCCGACGACCTCGCCTTCCTGCGCGCCGAAGTGGGCGACGACCTGCTGGTGACCGTAGGCCACTCCGACTGGGTCCGGGCGATGGAGAAGGGCCGCCCGGCCCGCTTCGAGGAGTTGGAGGAGCCGAACCGCGAGGCGCTGCGGACGCTCCACGCGGCGGTGGACGCCTCCTACGACCAGCGCGACTGGCAGCGGTACACCCGTCAGATGGTCCACTTCCATCTGAAGAACGCGCAGAGTTGGGGAAACGCGAAGACGGGGGCCGACCTGGCCGCCCAGGTGGACCCCGCCTTCGCACTCGATGAGTTCGCCAGGGGCGCGGCCGCGGCTACTCCTGCTCCCGCCTAGCCGATTCGTCCTCGTCGTACCCCAGTGCGCGGTCCGACTCCTGGTCTTCGGAGTCATCGGCACCGTCGGAATCGCCGTAGCGCTCGGACTCCTGGTAACCGTCCGGCTCCTGATAGCCGTCCGGCTCCTCGTAGCGGCCGGAATCCTGGTAGCCGTCGGATTCCCGGTAGGCCCCGGGCTCTTCGTCACGCTCGGACGGGGCCTCCCGGTCGGGAGCCTGGCTCCGCTCGGAGCCGTCCTCCCGGCCGGAGCCGTACTCCCGCTCCGTGTCCCCCCGCTCGCCTCCGCCGGAGTTCCGGCGGGGGCCGTCGTCCCGGCCGGAACCCTCCTCCCGGTCGGAGTCCTCCTCCCGGCGGGGGCCGTCCTCCCGGCCCGGCCGGTCGTTGCGCCTGGGTTCGTCCTCGCGGTCCCGGTGACCCTTGCGCCCGTGATCGCCGTCTCGCTCCCGCTCGGCCGGGGCGGCCGAGCGCGGGAAGGTCGGCTCGGCGGCCAGGTAGCTCTTCCAGCCGCCCTCCGGCCGCTGTCCGACGTCCACCTGTCGCAACTTCTCCAGGACCATGGGGTTCTGCGCGTCCAGCCAGTCGGCCAGTTGCTTGAACGACACGCAGTAGACGCCTTCGCGCGGGCAGACCTCCTTGATGACCTCTTCGACGGCGCGCATGTAGGTCCCGCCGTTCCAGGACTCGAAGTGGTTGCCGATGAAGAGCGGTGCGCGGTTGCCCTCGTAGGCCCGGTCGAAGGCGGCGAGCAGACCGTCGCGCATCTGGCGGCCCCAGCCGGCGCGCTTGGACTTCTTGCCGTTGGTCGAGGAACCCGACTGGTTGGCCAGGAAGTTGTAGTCCATCGAAAGGGTCTCGAACGAGCGGCCCGGAACCGGGATCTGCTGGAGCGGGAAGTCCCAGATTCCATCGATCTTGCGCGGCCACACCTGGAGACCGCCGACGGAGCTCGCGTCGTAGCGCCAGCCCATCTCCTTCGCGGCCCGCAGGAGGTTCTTCTGCCCCTCCAGGCACGGGGCGCGGCCACCGACGAGCTCCTTCTCGTAGTCGAAGGGCAGCGGTTCCTCGTCCTCCAGGCCGGTGTTGGTCTTCCAGTTCTTCACGAACAGCTCGGCCTGCCGGGTCTCGCTCATCCACTCGTCCGGCGTCCAGGTCCCGACACCGTCGTCGGGACCGCAGAAGTGGCCGTTGAAGTGGGTGCCGATCTCGTTGCCGTCCAGCCAGGCGCCCCGCAGCTGCTCCACGGTGTCCCGGATGCCCTCGACGTCGTTGAAGCCGATGGACGAGGTGCCGCGAGGATGCCTCGGCGGATCGTAGAGGTCCCGCTTCTCGTTGGGCAGCATGTAGACGCCGCTGAGGAAGTAGGTCATCGTCGCGCCGTACTTCTTCCCGACCTCACGGAAGTGGGAGAACAGCTTCTGCTCGTCCTGACCCGCGCCGTCCCACGAGAACACGACGAACTGCGGTGGCTTCTTGCCGGGCTGGAGCGTCTCGGTCTTGAACCGGTTCGGCTGCGGGCCGGTGTAGGCGGTCGAGCCGTCACCGATGAGGCGGAGCACCTTTCCGGCGTGGTCCGGGTGTTCCGGCACGGCGGGGCCCTTCTGCGGGCGTTCCCGATCATTGGGCCCTCCGCTGCCCGCGGCGTTCTCCCCGTCTCCGGAGTCACCCGAGCAGTTGGCCAGCGCCGCGAGCGCCGCCATGACGGCGAGCCATGCAGTGACGTTTCTCCTGACCCTCATACCGCCACCTCGTCCCTCTTGTCTCCCTTACCCCGGGAGCTCCGGCCGGATGGGAGCCAACCTCGCACGGACCGAGAAGAAGACAGAGCATGACAAGGCATTTCAAATGACTATTCACCCGATAGATGGAATATCGGCACAGTCGACCGCAAATTGCTTCCTGCCGACTTTACTCAGCATTACCATTCATTTACCAACGCTTGGGATTCGAAGAGGCGCCTCGGCGCTGCGCCGTCGACGACCGCGTTGCCTCCGCGACCACACAGCCCGGCGAGAACCGGAGAGGACAGGCATGGTGAAGTTCTTGGACCGGCACGACTGGGACGACCGGAGCGACCGGAGCGACCGGAGAGACCGGGACGACCGGAGAGACCGGGACGACCGGAGAGACCGGGGCGCACGCAGGGACCGGAGCGCACGCCACAAGGCGTTCGCCGCCTCGATCACCGTCTTCCTGATCGCCGTTCCTCTCGCTTCGGGTATCGCACTGGCCGCCGGAGCTCCGCTCGAGGCCGGGCTGATGGCCTCCGTCGGCGGCGGCGCTGTCGCCGTGCTGCTCGGCGGCCTCCCCCTGCGCCGAGGGCGGGACCGCGGCACACACCGCGACACCGCCGGTCATCGGCAGACCGTCCGCGATGGCCAGCCCCTCCCTGACGGCGGGGCGGGGCGGGCTCGCGCGGAGCCGTCGGGCACCCATGGCTGTCGGCCATGGGTGCCGTGGCGGCACCACCGGTGCACCCACTCCGGTACGACGGAAGGCCCTGGTGGCAGACACGGCGGCGGCCAACTGCTCGGCGGGGTGAGCGCGTTCCAGCGCAACACCGCACCGCTGGTGCGCGACGAGCTGGCCCGGCTGGCGCGGGAGGGGCAGCGGCCCGGCCAGCTCTTCCTCACCTGCGCCGACTCCCGTCTGGTGACCAGCATGATCACCTCCAGCGGGCCCGGCGATCTGTTCACCGTGCGCAATGTCGGCAATCTGGTGCCACCACCGGGCACCGATGGCTCCTGCGATTCGGTGGGCGCGGCCATCGAATACGCGGTGGAGGTGCTGAAGGTCAGCAGCATCACGGTGTGCGGCCACTCAGGGTGCGGGGCGATGCAGGCGCTGCTGGACGCGTCCGCCTCCGCGTCACCCCAGGGACCGGCACAGGCACCGGCACAAGCGCCGGTGCCGGCACCGGCGGCAGCTCCGGTGCTGACACCGGCACCGACCCCTGACCAACCCGAGGCCGCCGACGCGCCCGCACTCGCCACCGCCCCCGAGGAGCCGGCCGCGGCGCGGACCTCAGGAGGTACGGCCGACGGCTCGGCCGGGCAGACTCCGCTGGTGCGCTGGCTGCGCCACGCCCGCCCCGGGCTGGCCCGGATGGCGCGGATCGGGCGGCTGGGCCGTGGCGAGGTCGCCCTGGCCGACCGGCCGGTCGCCGATGATCTGGAGCGGCTCGCGCTGATCAATGTGATGCAGCAGCTCGACCATCTCCGGGCGCACCCATGTGTCGCCCGGAGGACGGCTGAGGGCGGGCTGACCCTGCACGGGATGTACTTCCATGTGGCAGAGGCCCAGGCATATGTACTGGACGGCGGGTCGGGACGGTTCCGTGCCGTCCGGCCGGGCGACGGCGCGCCGATGGCCACCGCCTGTGTGGAGACGGCCACCGACGGCGCCCCTCACGAGGCCGTCCCCGACGCGTTGGGCGTGAAGTGATCAACAACGCACTATAGGTCTAAACCAATTTTGGCCAACAACCCTTGTCAGGGTGCACTGCGGGCTGATGAGCTAAGGCCCTGGACACAACGGACACCCTGGGAATGGGAGATGTCGTGAGCAACGAAAGCCTGGCCAACCTTCTTCGGGAGGAGCGTCGCTTCGCGCCGCCCGCCGAGCTTGCCGCCAACGCCAATGTCACCGCTGAGGCGTATGAGCGGGCGAAGGCGGACCGCCTGGGCTTCTGGGCCGAGCAGGCCCGTCGGCTGACCTGGGCGACCGAGCCGAACGAGACACTCGACTGGTCCAACCCGCCGTTCGCGAAGTGGTTCGCCGACGGCAAGCTCAACGTCGCGTACAACTGCGTGGACCGCCATGTCGAGAACGGCTTGGGCGACCGCGTCGCGCTCCACTTCGAGGGGGAGCCCGGCGACACCCGTTCCCTGACCTACGCGGACCTCCAGCGCGAGGTCTCCCAAGCGGCACACGCCCTCACCGAGTTGGGGGTCGGAACGGGTGACCGGGTCGCCATCTACATGCCGATGATCCCCGAGACCGTCGTCGCGATGCTGGCCTGCGCCCGTATCGGCGCCCCGCACTCGGTGGTGTTCGGCGGCTTCTCGGCCGACGCCCTCGCCACCCGGATCAAGGACGCCGACGCCCGCGTCGTCATCACCTCCGACGGCGGCTACCGCCGCGGCAAGCCCTCCGCGCTCAAGCCCGCCGTCGACGAGGCACTGACCCGTCCCGGGACCGAGGAGGTGCGCAGTGTGCTGGTCGTCCGGCGCACCGGCCAGGACGTGGAGTGGCACGAGGGCCGCGATGTGTGGTGGCACGAGATCGTGGACCGCCAGCCGGAGCAGCACACCCCCGAGGCGTTCGACGCCGAGCACCCGCTCTTCATCCTCTACACCTCGGGCACGACCGGTAAGCCGAAGGGCATCCTGCACACCACCGGCGGCTACCTCACCCAGATCTCCTACACCCACCACGCCGTCTTCGACCTCAAGCCGGAGTCGGACGTCTACTGGTGCACAGCGGACGTCGGCTGGGTCACCGGCCACTCGTACATCGTCTACGGCCCGCTCTCCAACGGCGCCACCGAAGTGCTCTACGAGGGCACCCCGGACACCCCGCATCAGGGCCGCTGGTGGGAGATCGTCCAGAAGTACGGGGTCAGCATCCTGTACACCGCCCCGACCGCGATCCGCGCCTGTATGAAGTGGGGCGACGACATCCCGGCCAAGTTCGACCTGTCGTCGCTTCGGATCCTCGGCTCGGTCGGCGAGCCGATCAACCCCGAGGCATGGGTCTGGTACCGCAAGCACATCGGCGGGGACCGGACGCCCGTGGTGGACACCTGGTGGCAGACCGAGACCGGCGGCATGATGATCACGCCGCTGCCGGGCGTCACCGCCACCAAGCCCGGTTCGGCGCAGGTCCCGCTCCCGGGCATCTCCGCCACCGTCGTCGACGACGAGGCCAATGAGGTGCCGAACGGGGCGGGCGGTTATCTGGTGCTCACCGAGCCGTGGCCGTCCATGCTCCGCACGATCTGGGGCGACGACCAGCGCTACCTGGACACCTACTGGGCCCGCTTCGAGAACCGCTACTTCGCGGGCGACGGTGCCAAGAGGGACGACGACGGCGACATCTGGCTGCTCGGCCGGGTCGACGACGTGATGCTGGTGTCCGGCCACAACATCTCCACCACCGAGGTCGAGTCGGCGCTCGTCTCCCACCCCAAGGTCGCCGAGGCCGCGGTGGTCGGCGCGACGGACCCGCAGACCACCCAGGCCATCTGCGCCTTCGTCATCCTGCGCGGTGGCGCGGCCGAGGACGAGGGTCTGGTGGAGGAGTTGCGGGCGCATGTCGCCAAGCAGCTCGGCCCGATCGCCAAACCCAAGCGGATCCTCCCGGTGGCCGAGCTGCCCAAGACCCGCTCCGGCAAGATCATGCGCCGTCTGCTGCGTGATGTCGCCGAGAACCGGGCCCTGGGCGATGTCACCACGCTCACCGACTCCTCCGTCATGGAGTTGATCCAGAGCAAGCTGCCGTCCGCGCCCAGCGAGGACTGAGCGGCCGGATCCGCGTACCGGTTCCAGACCGGCGCACGCTCCAGGGGCGTCCCCGTCCGACGGGGGCGCCCCTCGCGCATCCGGGTTAAGGTTGAGGTCGTCGCGTCAAGAACGCGACAAGACGAAGAGGCGCGCCGGGAAGTCTGGTCGGCACACAGGACCTGTGTATCCGTTCCACCGACCCCAGGAGGCTCCCCCGTGGCCGCGCCCTCCCGCCGCACCTTCCTCGGACGCCAGTCACTGCCCGAGCGGACGTTCGTCACGGACGCGCTGCGCACCGAGACCGTCGGCGGCATCATCCTGCTCGTCGCCGCGATCGCCGCGCTGATCCTCGCGAACACCCCGCTCAGCGGCTTCTACACCGACGTCAAGGACTTCTCCTTCGGCCCCGGGGCGCTGCATCTGCATCTGTCGGTCGCCTCCTGGGCCACCGACGGGCTGCTGACCATCTTCTTCTTCGTGGCGGGCATCGAGCTCAAGCGGGAGCTGGTCGCCGGTGAGCTGCGCGACCCCAGGGCGGCCGCCCTGCCCGTGGTCGCCGCCGTCTGCGGAATGGCCATCCCCGCGCTGGTCTACGTCGCCGTGGGCGCGGCCGGGGGCGGCAGCCTCCAGGGCTGGGCGGTGCCGACCGCCACCGACATCGCCTTCGCACTCGCCGTCCTGGCCGTCATCGGCACCGCGCTGCCCGCCGCCCTGCGCGCGTTCCTGCTCACCCTCGCCGTCGTCGACGACCTCGGCGCGATCCTGATCATCGCGGTCTTCTTCACCAAGAGCATCCACGTCCTGCCCCTGGTGCTGTCCTTCGCCGGACTCGCCGTCTTCTGGCTGCTGCACCGCAAGGGTGTGCGCGGCGCCTACGTCTACGTACCGCTCGCCGTGGTGATCTGGGCCCTGATGCATGCCAGCGGGGTGCACGCGACCGTCGCGGGCGTCGCGATGGGCCTGATGCTGCGCTGCACCGTGCGCGAGGGTGAGGAGCGCTCCCCCGCCGAGCGCATCGAGCACCGGGTGCGTCCGCTGTCGGCCGGGCTGGCCGTACCGCTGTTCGCTCTGTTCGCGGCCGGGGTGCCCATCTCCAGCGGTGCGGTCGCGGACGTCTTCACCCGCCCCGAGACGCTCGGCGTCGTCCTCGGCCTGCTCGTGGGCAAGACCATCGGTGTCTTCGGCGGCTCCTGGCTCGCCGCCCGCTTCACCAAGGCCGAGCTCAACGAGGATCTGGCCTGGGCGGATGTGTTCGCCATCGCCTCGCTCGCCGGAATCGGATTCACCGTCTCGCTCCTCATCGGCGAACTCGCCTTCTCCGAGGACGTCGTGCTCGCCGAGGAGATCAAGGCGGCGGTGCTCATCGGCTCGCTCTGTGCCGCCCTGCTCGCGGGTGTCCTCCTCAAGCTGCGCAACAACACGTACCAGCGGCTGTGGCAGGAGGAGAACCGGGACGACGACATGGACGGCATCCCGGACATCTATGAACTCGACAGTCCGGAGTACCACCTTCGGATGGCATCGATCCACGAGGCGAAGGCGGCCGAACACCGGCGGCTTGCCGAAGTGGCTGCCGCTGGGGACTCCGGCGACGATGGTCCGGCATGATCTGAGAGGCTTGACATCCGCGGAACGGCGCAGAAGAGGCAGTAGGCGCGCACGACGCGGCGCATCGCAGGAGCGGAAGACGCACAAGAGCAGAGGGAGATGGCGATGAGCGCAGCCGATGACAGCGGCAACCGCGGCCTCGGCCAGGACGACGGCGGCAACCGCAGCCTCGGTCAGCTGATGGCCTCGGCGACCACCGAGTTGTCCGCGCTGGTGCACGACGAGATCGCGCTGGCCAAGGCCGAGCTCCGGGTGGGGGCCAAGCGCGCCGCGGTCGGCAGCGGTGCCGGTATGGCGGCCGGTGTGCTGCTGCTGTTCTCCCTGCCGGTGCTCAGCTTCGCCCTCGCCTACGGTCTGCGCTCCTGGACCGGCCTCGGTCTCGCCTGGTGCTTCCTGATCGTGGGCGGTATCTACTGGCTGATCGCCGGCATCCTGGGCCTGCTGGCGATGGTGAAGTTCAAGAAGGTCAAGCCGCCGAAGCGGTCCATCGCCTCGTCCAAGGAGACGGCCGCGGTCCTGGGCAGCGTCAAGCCGCATCCGCGCGCCTCGAGCAACGGCGGACGCTCCGTACGGGATGTGACACGCTCATCGGCATGACCGTCCCTGATACCTCCGCGTCGGTCGTCCGGCCCGACGGCCCCTGGACCCACCGGGACGTCGCGGCCAACGGCGCGCGCTTCCATATCGCCGAGCTCGGCGACGGCCCGCTGGTGATGCTGCTTCACGGCTTTCCGCAGTTCTGGTGGACCTGGCGGCACCAGCTGGCCGCCCTCGCCGACGCCGGTTACCGCGCGGTCGCCATGGACCTGCGCGGAGTGGGCGGCAGCGACCGCACCCCCCGTGGTTACGACCCGGCCAACCTCGCGCTCGACATCACCGGGGTGGTGCGCTCGCTCGGTGAACCGGACGCCGCACTCGTCGGCCATGACCTCGGCGGATACCTGGCGTGGACGGCCGCGGTGATGCGGCCGAAGCTGGTCCGGCGGCTCGCGGTGTCCTCGATGCCGCATCCGCGACGCTGGCGTTCGGCCATGCTCGCCGATATGCGGCAGAGCGCCGCCAGCTCCCATATCTGGGGCTTCCAGCGGCCGTGGCTGCCCGAGCGCCGGCTGGTCGCGGAGGACGCGGCGGCTGTGGGGGAACTGATCCGCGACTGGTCCGGCCCCCAGCTGCCCGACGACGAGGCGGTGGAGATCTACCGGCGGGCGATGTGCATCCCGTCCACCGCGCACTGCTCGATCGAGCCGTACCGCTGGATGGTGCGTTCGCTGGCCCGGCCCGACGGCTTCCAGTTCAACCGGCGGATGAAGCGCCCGGTGCGGGTACCGACGCTGCATCTGCACGGATCGCTCGACCCGGTGATGCGCACCCGCAGTGCGGCGGGCTCCGGGGAGTACGTGGAAGCGCCCTACCGCTGGCGGCTCTTCGACGGCCTCGGACACTTCCCCCATGAGGAGGACCCCACGGCCTTCTCCTCCGAACTGATCAGCTGGCTGAAGGATCCGGAACCGGACCGCTGAGCGTCCGGCGGTGCCTGTGTCGAGCCCGGTTGAGCACCGCTCAGTGGGGTCCGGTGTGCGGATAGCGACCGCCTCATGGCCGCCGTACGAACAGGTGTCCTACGAACAGCCAATTGCCCGGCGCATAGGCCAATTGCCGCAGCCAGTGGCGATTACGGACCTTGGGCCGGGGGCAGACTCCGGCGTATGGGCTGGACTCACGACTACCGTGACGCATCAAGCGGCCGCGGCTCCGAAGCCGCCGCTGCTGCCAATGCCGCACTGACCGTTTCCGAGCGAGGCGGCTCCGGGCCTGTCCAAGGCCATGACCCCGATATCGGGATTCCCCGCATCATCAGCCGCCGCGCCCGCTGGGTGTCGGCCCGGCTACGCCATCCACGCAGTCGCTAGCACCACCGGCTCCGCCACCACCAGTACTCTCACCGTCACCGACGGCAGCTTCGGCATGCCCGGCAGCATGACGGCACGCCGCTGGGGGCGCGCCCCGTGCTCCGCCGACGGCGGGAGACTCGCTAGAGGGCGCACCCCTGGCTGTCCACCGGCTGCTCGGCCGTGCGCCCTTCCTCGGCGTCCTCGGCCACCTCGTCCGCGGTGAGCGCGTACCCGGTGTCCGCGTCGTCGAGGGACTTGGCGAAGACCACGCCGTAGACCCGGCCTTCCGGGGTGAGCAGCGGGCCGCCGGAGTTGCCCTGACGCACGGTCGCGTACAGCGAGTACACATCGCGGTTGACGGTGCCCCGGTGGTAGATGTCCGGGCCGTTGGCGTCGATACGGTCACGGACCCGTGCCGGGCGGACGTCGAAGGCGCCGTTCTCCGGGAATCCGGCGACGATCGCGTCATCGCCGGATGTCGCGTCCTCCTGGTTGAACTGGAGCGCCGGCGCGCGCAGCGACGGCACGTCGAGCACCGCGATATCGCGCTTCCAGTCGTAGAGCACGACCTTCGCGTCGTAGAGCCGGCCTTCGCCGCCTATCTGCACGGTCGGCTCGTCGACCCCGCCGACGACATGCGCATTGGTCATGACCCGGTTCGGGGCGTAGACGAAGCCACTGCCCTCCAGGACCTTGCCGCAGCCGGGGGCGGTGCCGACCACCTTCACGATGCTCTCCTGCGCCCGGCCGGCCACCGGGGACCGGGCGAGCGCGGGGTCCGGCTGCGGCACCGAGGTGATGCGCTCATTGGCGAAGGGCGAGAAGACCTGCGGGAAGCCGTTCTGGGCGAGCACCGAGGAGAAGTCGGTGAACCAGGGCTTCGCCCCCTTCGGGACGACGTGGTCGACCCCGAGCAGCACCTTGGAGTTCCGGACCTCCTTGCCGACGGTGGGCATCGAGGTCCCGGCCACCAGGGAGCCGATCAGCCAGGCGACCATCAGCATCGCCAGCACGTTCACCAGGGCGCCGCCCGTGGCGTCCAGGGCGCGCGCCGGTGACCAGGTGATGTACCGGCGCAGCTTGTTTCCCAGATGGGTGGTGGCGGCCTGGCCGACCGAGGCGCACACGATCACCAGGGCCACGGCCATGACGGCGCCGAACGTGCCGGGGGACGCTCTGTCCGTCGCGCCGTCCCAGATGACCGGGAGCAGATAGACCGCGACCAGCCCACCGCCGATGAACCCCGTCACCGACAGCACACCGACGACGAAGCCCTGGCGATAGCCGATGATCGCGAACCAAACGGCGGCGAGCAGCAGCAGGAAGTCCAGCACGTTCACCGAGACACCGTCTCATGCACGCCAGTCGAGTGGGACGCGCTTGGCGCGGTCCCAGGGCCGCTCCCAGCCCGCGAAGTGCAGAATCCGATCGATCACCCCAGCGGTGAAACCCCAGACCAACGCGCCTCCGACCAGGAACGCGGGCCCTGTGTGACCGCGCGGATGCACAGCGGTCGCCCGATTCGCCGGATCCGTGAGATCCGCCACGGGGACGGTGAAGACGCGGGCCGTCTCGGCCGGATCCACCGGACCGACCGGGCTCGGACGGTGCCACCAGCCCAGCACCGGGGTGACCACGAACCCGCTGACCGGGATGTAGAGGCGGGGCAGCACGCTGAAGATCTGCACCCCCGTGGGATCGAGACCGGTCTCCTCCTCGGCCTCGCGCAGGGCGGCGCGCAGCGGCCCCGTCCCGTCCGGATCACCGTCCTCCGGGTCGAGCGCACCCCCGGGGAACGAGGGCTGGCCCGCATGGGAGCGCAGCGAACCGGACCGCTCCATCAGCAGCAGCTCGGGGCCGCGCACGCCCTCCCCGAAGAGCACCAGCACGGCGGACGGACGGCCTCCGGCCCGCGGCGGCAGAAACCGGCTCAGCTGGGTCGGCTCGATCGTCTCGGCCGCGCGGGCCAGGGGCAGCAGCCATTCGGGGAGCCCCTGGGCGCTGACCCGCGCCTCTCCGCCGTAGGTGCTCGTCACTCGGCGGCTCCCAGCGGTGCCGCCGGACGGCCCGGGTAGTCGGCCGGAGGGCGCAGCCGCTGACCGGGCTGGCCGCCCATTTCGTACTTCAGCAGCTTCTTCGCCTTGTCCGGGTCGGTCTCGCCCTCGCCGTAGGACGGGCAGAGCGGGGCGATGGGGCAGGCACCGCAGGCGGGCTTACGGGCGTGGCAGACGCGGCGGCCGTGGAAGATGATGCGGTGCGAGAGCATCGTCCAGTCGCTCTTGGGGAAGAGCGAGGCGATCTCCGCCTCGACCTTCTCCGGGTCCTCCTGATCGGTCCACTTCCAGCGCCGCACCAGCCGCCCGAAGTGGGTGTCCACGGTCAGTCCCGGCACCCCGAAGGCATTGCCGAGCACCACATTGGCCGTCTTCCGGCCGACGCCGGGCAGCGTCACCAGGTCCTTCAGCCGCCCCGGGACCTCGCCGCCGAAGTTGTCACGCAGTGCGGCGGACAGCCCCAGCAGCGATCGGGCCTTCGCGCGGAAGAAACCGGTCGGCCGGATGAGCTGCTCCAGGGCCTCCGGGTCGGCGGCCGCCATGTCCTCGGGGGTCGGATAGGCGGCGAAGAGCGCGGGGGTGGTCTGGTTGACCCGCAGATCGGTGGTCTGGGCGGACAGCACCGTGGCGACCAGCAGCTGGAACGAGTTCTCGAAGTCCAGCTCGGGGTGGGCGTACGGGTAGACCTCGGCGAGCTCGCGGTTGATCCGGCGGGCCCGGCGGACGAGGGCGGTCCGGGACTCGGGCTTGGTGCCCCCGGACGACGAGGCGGTCTTGTGCCGGGACGGGGAGGCGGGGGCGGCCTTGGAGGCGGTGGTGGATGTGCGCGCGGCGCCCTTGGACGTGGCGGCCTGGGAGGCGGCGTCCTTGGACGTGGTGGATTTGCGCGGCTTCACCGCTTTCGTCGACTGCCTGGGGCCTTGTTCGCCCACAGCGGAATTGCGAGGTGCGGTCACCCGTCCGGCCCCCTTGCCCTGTGCTCTCACCGGCGTATTGGACACCCGGCCAGCCTAAGCCCAGCCACCGACATCCGGCCCGGCCGGAGCGGGGAGGGCGCCCAATCGGACCCCTGCCGTTCGGTCCGGAAGACCGGTGCGTCAAACTTGTGATTGATCGCACTGTTTTACCGTCCGGCATCATGGGGACGACGGTCCCCTGTGCATGTCGACAAGGAGAGACTCGTGGACGACGTTCTGCGGCGCGCCCCGCTCTTCGCGGCGCTCGATGACGAGCAGGCCGCTGAGCTGCGCGCCTCCATGGGAGAGGTCACCCTCGCGCGGGGTGACGCACTCTTCCACGAAGGGGACCCCGGCGACCGCCTGTACGTGGTCACCGAGGGCAAGGTGAAGCTCCACCGCACCTCTCCCGACGGCCGCGAGAACATGCTGGCCGTACTCGGCCCCGGCGAGCTGATCGGCGAGCTGTCGCTGTTCGACCCCGGCCCGCGCACCGCGACCGCCACCGCCCTCACCGAGGTCAAGCTGCTCGGCCTCGGGCACGGGGACCTCCAGCCGTGGCTGAACGCCCGGCCCGAGGTCGCCTCCGCGCTGCTGCGCGCCGTGGCCCGGCGACTGCGCAAGACCAATGACCAGATGTCCGACCTGGTCTTCTCCGACGTCCCCGGTCGCGTCGCGCGCGCCCTGCTGGACCTCTCGCGCCGGTTCGGCGTGCAGTCGGAGGAGGGCATCCACGTCGTCCACGACCTGACCCAGGAGGAGCTGGCCCAGCTGGTCGGCGCCTCCCGCGAGACCGTCAACAAGGCGCTCGCGGACTTCGCGGGCCGCGGCTGGCTGCGGCTGGAGGCCCGTGCGGTGATCCTGCTCGACGTCGAGCGCCTGGCGAAGCGTTCCCGCTGACGGACGACGCGGGACCCCGTCCCGGAACGTCGCCTGCGGAAGACGCTTCCCGCACCGCGGAAGACACAGCCGAAGGGCCCCACCGGATCTCCCGGTGGGGCCCTTCGGCTGTTCTGTTCGATCCGGCGCGGCTTGCGCCGGCTCCTTCACGGACCGGGCTCAGGACGCGCCCAGAGGCGCCCCGGAACCCTCCCGGGCGGCCGGGAGCCCGACCCGAGCCCGCGACCGCGCTCAGCGCGCCTCCGGACACCTTCACGCGGGCGCACGCACCATCACAGGGGGCGCGCGTTCATCCAACCCGCGCCCGCACCGCCCAGTGCGCCCCGCACCATCCGCTCAGCGCCCGCTCAGCACCCGCCACTCAGATCAGCCCGTGCTCCTGGAGGTACTCCAGTTGGGCCCGGACCGACAGCTCCGCCGCGGGCCACAGCGACCGGTCCACATCCGCGTACACATGCGCCACGACCTCGGAGGGCGTGCGGTAGCCGTCCTCGACGGCCGTCTCCACCTGCGCCAGCCGGTTCGCCCGGTGCGCGAGGTAGTACTCCACCGCGCCCCGCGCGTCGTTCAGCACCGGCCCGTGGCCCGGCAGCACCGTGGACACCCCGTCGTCCACCGTCAGCGAGCGCAGCCGGCGCAGCGAGTCCAGGTAGTCGCCCAGCCGTCCGTCCGGGTGGGCTACCACCGTCGTACCCCGCCCCAGCACCGTGTCCCCGGTGAGCACCGCCCCGTCCGCCGGGAGGTGGAAGCAGAGCGAGTCGGCCGTGTGCCCGGGCGTGGGCACCACCCGAAGCTCCAGTCCGCCGGTGGTTATGACGTCCCCGAGCTCCAGCCCCTCGTCGCCGAGCCGCAGCGCCGGGTCCAGGGCGCGCACCCGCGTCCGCGTCAGTTCGGCGAACCGCGCCGCGCCCTCCGCGTGGTCCGCGTGGCCGTGGGTGAGCAGCGTCAGCGCGACCCGCTTGCCCGCACGCTCCACCGTGGCGATGACCTCGGTGAGGTGGCCGTCGTCCAGCGGCCCCGGGTCGATGACCACGGCGAGGTCCGAGTCCGGCTCGGCGACGATCCAGGTGTTGGTGCCGTCCAGCGTCATGGGCGAGGGGTTCGGGGCCAGGACGCAGACGGCCCGGTCGGTGGCCGGGCCGCCGATCACGCCTCCGCGCGGCTGGCCGGGCAGGGCGGCTGCGTCGGTCATGCGGAGGCCCCTCCCGTGGTGCCCGTCCGGATGTGCTTGGTGAACTCGTCGTGCCCCGGCCAGCTCAGCACCAGCTCGCCGTTCTCCAGCCGCGCCTGCGCGAGGACCGGGGTCAGATCGCGGTCGGCGGCCGCGGCCAGCGCCTCGCCGACCGAGCCGTACGGCCGTAGCTGGCGCAGGGTGGCGATGGTCGGCGGCATCATCAGCAACTCGCCCCGGTCATAGCCGTCGGCCGCCTGGCCCGGCCGGATCCACACCGTCCGGTCCGCTTCCGTGGAGGCGTTGCGGGTGCGCTGCCCCCGCGGCAGCGCAGCCACGAAGAACCAGGTGTCGTAGCGGCGCGGTTCGAACTCGGGGGTGATCCAGCGGGCCCAGCCGCCCAGCAGGTCGGAGCGGAGCACCAGCCCGCGGCGGTCGAGGAACTCGGCGAACGACAGGTCCCGGGCCACCAGGGCCGCGCGGTCGGCCTCCCAGTCGTCGCCCGTGGTGTCCGCGACGACCGTATGCGGGGTGGGCCCGGCGAGCAGCACCCCCGCTTCCTCGAACGTCTCGCGGACCGCCGCGCACACGATGGCCTGCGCCTGTGTCGCGTCGTTCGCGTCGAGCCCCAGCCGCTGCGCCCACTGGGCGCGCGAGGGCCCGGCCCAGGCGACCATCCGCTCGTCGCGCGGATCGACCGAGCCGCCCGGATAGGCGTACGCGCCTCCGGCGAAAGCCATGGAGGCGCGTCTGCGCAGCATGTAGACGGCCGGGCCGTCAGGTGCGTCCTGCTCGTCGGACGCGGATCGCCCGGGGTCCGCGGACGCGCCGCGCTCCCCGGAGTCACCGGCCTCGCCGGTCATCTCGGTCCGCCGGGTCTCCCCGGTCGCTTCGTCGGTTCCCCCGTCGTCCCCGGCGCCGCGCGCGGCGCTCCCGGTCCGCTCAGGCGCGTATACGCCGTCCCCGTCCCGCCCGTCCTGTCCGTCCCGCAGCAGCAGCACGGTGGCGGCCCGGCGCGGCGTCACCGGTGTGAGTTCCCCGGCGGACAACAGCCGGATCCGCTCTGGCCACTCGGGCGGGTACCACTGGCCATTCGTAGTGGACATGGCCGGATGCTATGCGTTTGCGGGCGGATGTTCGAGGGGCCCCCGTCGCACCGGGCCCGGCCCGGCGGCCGGATCCGGGGGAGGCACCGGCTGGACTAGTCCGCGACCTCGACCTGGATCTCGACCTCGACCGGCGCGTCGAGCGGCAGCACCGCCACACCGACCGCGCTGCGCGCGTGCACACCCGCGTCGCCCAGCACCTGGCCCAGCAGCTCGCTCGCGCCGTTGACGACGCCCGGCTGACCGGTGAAGTCCGCCGCCGAGGCGACGAAGCCCACGACCTTCACCACGCGCACGACCTTGTCGAGATCGCCGACGACCGACTTCACGGCGGCCAGGGCGTTCAGCGCACAGATCCGCGCCAGCTCCTTGGCCTCCTCCGGGGTCACCTCGGCGCCGACCTTGCCGGTCACCCCCAGCGTGCCCTCGACCAGCGGCAGCTGACCCGCCGTGTAGATGTACGAACCGGTGCGGATCGCGGGGACGTACGAGGCGAGGGGAGCCGCGACCGCCGGCAGCGTCAGACCGAGCCCGGCGAGCTTGTCCTCGACGGCGCTCATGCCTTCTCCCGCTTGAGGTAGGCCACCAGCTGCTCAGGGTTGTTCGGCCCCGGCACGACCTGGACGAGCTCCCAGCCGTCCTCGCCCCAGGTGTCCAGAATCTGCTTCGTGGCGTGTACCAGCAGCGGCACGGTCGCGTATTCCCACTTCGTCATGAGCCGACTGTATATCGCTCTCCACCGGGCCCTGGTGCGTAGGCCGTGGGGCGACTGGTTAGGCTCCCCAGTGTGAGCAGGCTCCATGTCGTCAGTGGCAAGGGCGGAACCGGCAAGACCACGGTCGCCGCGGCACTCGCGCTGGCCCTCGCGGCCGAGGGCAGGCGAACGCTGCTGGTCGAAGTCGAAGGCCGCCAGGGCATCGCGCAGCTCTTCGAGACGGAAGCGCTGCCCTACGAAGAGCGGAAGATCGCGACCGCGCCGGGCGGTGGTGAGGTGCACGCGCTCGCGATCGATCCGGAATTCGCCCTCCTCGACTACCTCCATATGTTCTACAAACTGGGCTCGGCCGGACGGGCCCTCAAGAAGCTGGGCGCGATCGACTTCGCGACCACCATCGCCCCCGGGCTGCGCGATGTGCTGCTGACCGGCAAGGCGTGCGAGGCGGTGCGCCGCAAGGGCAAGGACGGGCGCTTCGTCTACGACTCGGTGGTCATGGACGCCCCGCCCACCGGGCGGATCACCCGCTTCCTGAACGTCAACCACGAGGTCGCCGGGCTGGCCAGGACCGGCCCGATACACAACCAGGCACAGGCCGTGATGCGCGTCCTGAAGTCCCCCCAGACAGCGGTCCACCTGGTGACGCTGCTGGAGGAGATGCCGGTCCAGGAGACCGCGGACGGCATCGCGGAGCTGCGCGCCGACGACCTCCCGGCGGGCGCGGTCATCATCAACATGGTGCGGCCCGCGGTCCTCGACCACGACGCGGTCGAGATCGCGGCGAACGGGCAGCGCGCGGCGGTCGCGAAGGCGCTCTCGAAGGCGGGTCTGGGCGGCGCACGCCGTGGCGGCCTCGCCGAGCGCCTGGTCGACCCGCTGCTGGAGCAGGCGCGTGAGCACGCCGAGCGGGTCGCGCTGGAGCGGAGGCAACGGGCCGAACTGTCGGGCCTGGGGCTCCCGCTGCACGAGCTGGAGCTGCTCACCGACGGTGTCGACCTGGCCGGGCTCTACCGGCTGGCCGCGGACCTGCGCAAGCAGTGGCCCTCATGAGCGCGGCCCGGGACAGGGGCCGCCCGGACGCGGCGGTCGGCAGGGGCTCGGCGGACGGAACGAGCCGTACGCAGGAGGCGGCATGAGCATGGACGTGGCACCCCGGCTGGAGACCGACGCGCTCCTCGACGATCCGCAGACCCGCATCGTGGTGTGCTGCGGTTCCGGGGGCGTCGGCAAGACCACCACGGCGGCCGCCCTGGGCGTACGGGCCGCGGAGCGCGGCCGCAAGGTCGTGGTCCTCACCATCGACCCGGCACGCCGGCTCGCCCAGTCGATGGGCATCGACGCGCTCGACAACATCCCGCGGAAGGTGGCGGGCGTCGGCGACGGGAACGGCGGCGAACTGCACGCCATGATGCTGGACATGAAGCGGACGTTCGACGAGTTCGTCGAGGCGCACGCCGATCCGGAGCGCGCCCGGGCGATCCTGGCGAACCCGTTCTACCAGTCGCTCTCGGCCGGTTTCGCGGGCACGCAGGAGTACATGGCCATGGAGAAGCTCGGCCAGCTGCGCGCCCGCGAGGAGTGGGACCTGATCATCGTCGACACCCCGCCGAGCCGCTCGGCGCTGGACTTCCTGGACGCGCCGAAACGTCTCGGCTCTTTCCTGGACGGGAAGTTCATCCGGGTGCTGATGGCCCCGGCGAAGGTCGGCGGCCGGGCCGGGATGAAGTTCCTCAACGTGGGCGTCTCGATGATGACGGGCACGGTCAGCAAGGTGCTCGGCGGACAGCTGATGCGCGATGTGCAGACGTTCGCTGCCGCAATGGACACGATGTTCGGCGGGTTCCGCACCCGCGCCGAGGCCACCTACCGGCTGCTCCAGGCCCCCGGTACGGCCTTCCTGGTGGTGGCCGCGCCGGAGCGGGACGCGCTGCGCGAGGCCGCGTACTTCGTCGAACGGCTGGCGGCGGACCGGATGCCGCTGGCCGGACTGGTGCTGAACCGGGTGCACGGCAGCGGGGCCGAACAGCTCTCCGCCGAACGGGCGCTGGCGGCCGCGGAGACCCTCTCCCTGGAGGACGGCGCCGCCGATCCGGTGACGTACATCGCGCCGGAGACCCTCGATCCCGCGACGGATCCGGAACCGGATGCGAGCGATCCGGCCAACCCCGGGGACGGTGCGGAAAATCTTGCCGACGGCGGATTTGTCGATCGTGACTCAGGGAATGCTCAAGCGCGGAACCCCTCGGCAGCGGACCCCGACGTCTCCCCCACGTCGGCGGACACGTCGGCGGAGCGGCTCGCCGCGGGACTGCTTCGGCTGCACGCGGAGCGTATGCAGGTGCTCGGACGTGAGCAGCGGACGCACGACCGCTTCACGGCACTCCACCCCGAGGTTCCGGTGGCCCAAGTGGCCGCGCTCCCCGGAGATGTACACGATCTGGCAGGGCTGCGGGCGATCGGCGAGCGCCTGGCGGACCCGCTGGAGGACACCCAGCGCGCGGGCTGACGCCGTCACTCTGGCGGCTGGTCGTCGGTCGCCGGGCCGGTGACCGACGCGGACGGTGCGTACGGCACGGTCGCGCGCGCTCGGTCGGGCACACAGGTGGGCGCGCGTGCGCAGTGTGCGCGCGCACAACACCGCACCGGCTCACCGCTGATGCGTGTGCGCGTTCCGGGAGTTGTGCGCTGGGTGTGCTGGGGCCGAGGCCGAGGGCGCCCCCCATGGCGCCCTCGCGGGCTCATAGCGTCAGCGTCGTCACTCGGACACCCGGACGCTCAGACCTCGGCGTCGCGCTCAGAAGCGGGCAGACCCCCCATAGGTCGCGGGCCGTACCGTCCGTCCTCCGGGAAACGCCTCATGGCCATCCGACCGACGTGGTCCATGACCACATCCGCCCATGCCCATATCGGCTCCTGGCTGACCACGACCGTTCCTGGCCGCGGCCGTGCCCGTCCCGGACGGATCCGCACGTACCCGTGCCCGTCCCTGAGACCGACCGACACCGCCACCGCTATCCGACGGCGGCGAAGCGCTCGTACTCCTCGTCGTCGAAGGGCAGAATGCCCGCGCTGCGCTCGTACTCGGTGCGCGCGGTCTCCAGCAGCCTGCGCCATGAGGTCACCGTCGGCCGGCGGCGCAGCAGTGCCCGCCGCTCGCGCTCGGTCATCCCTCCCCACACGCCGAACTCGACGCGGTTGTCCAGGGCGTCCGCAAGGCACTCGGTGCGCACCGGGCATCCGGTGCAGACCGCTTTGGCCCTGTTCTGTGCCGCACCCTGGACGAACAGTTCATCTGGATCAGTAGTGCGGCAGGCGGCCTGCGCACTCCAGTCGGTTACCCAGCCCATGCTGGCGCCGTCCTCTCCCGAATCGGAGCTCCCCCACGGCGACAAACGGCATATTCACCGTCGCCAGTTGAGGACGTTACGGAAGGCGAGCAGGGCGCAACACCCCCTGCGGGCCCAATCTTGGATGGCCCGAACGGACTATGGGTACGCGGCAGATCACCCAACGGAGTGAGCTGACGACATTTGCGATTACTAGTGCAAATACGGGCAGTTCACCCAGGAAACAAAGGGCAGCTCAGGACAGGGGCCGCATTCCGGGCAGGTCTCATCACTCACTTGAGTGAGGGTGGGGGTGTGGCACAGCCGTGCATCTGTGGCTGGCGTGAAACAGCTTATGCGAACACGCGGTCCCCTGTCCGGCGATTCGACACGTAGGCTGCCCCCTATGGGTAACACGCGCTCGGGCGGGGGACTCTCCACTGCTCAACAGGCCGCCAAGTTCCTCGGCGTCAGCGTGCTGTCCGGTGCGGTCATGGCCGGGCTCGCGCTGCCCGCGGTCGGGGCGTTCGGCCTGGCCGCCAAGGGGACGGTCGAGGAGTTCGACGAGATTCCGGCCAATCTCAAGACTCCGCCGCTCAGCGAGCGGACCACCATCCTGGACGCCAAGGGCGGTGAGATCGCGAAGGTCTACTCGCGCGACCGCACCATCGTGAAGCTCAAGGACATCTCCCCCTACATGCGCCAGGCGATCGTCGCGATCGAGGACGCGCGCTTCTACGAGCACGGGGCGATCGACCTCAAGGGCGTGCTGCGCGCCGCGAACAGGAACGCCCAGAACGGCGGAGTCTCGCAGGGCGCCTCCACCCTCACCCAGCAGTACGTGAAGAACGTCTTCGTCGAGGAAGCGGGCAACGACGAGAAGAAGGTCGCGCAGGCCACCGAGCAGTCCATCGGCCGCAAGATCAAGGAACTGAAGTACGCGATCCAGGTCGAGAAGGAACTGGGCAAGAAGCGGATCCTCGAGAACTACCTGAACATCACCTTCTTCGGGCAGCAGGCATACGGCATCGAGGCCGCCTCCCAGCGCTACTTCAGCAAGCCCGCCAAGGACCTCGAGGTGGAGCAGGCGGCGCTGCTGGCCGGTCTCGTCCAGTCGCCCAGCCGCTATGACCCGGTGGCCAACCCGGACACGGCCAAGGCGCGGCGCGACACCGTGCTCCAGCGCATGGCCGAGGTGAAGGACATCAGCCGGGCCCAGGCCGACGCGGCCAAGAAGAAGCCGCTCGGGCTGAAGGTCAGCATGCCCCGCAGCGGCTGCATCACCGCCGTCCACGGCGCGGGCTTCTTCTGTGACTACGTCCGCGAGGTCTTCCTCAACGACCCGGTCTTCGGCAAGACCCGCGCGGCGCGCGCCAAGCGCTGGACCCAGGGCGGGCTGACCATCCGTACGACACTGGACCCGAAGGCGCAGGCGTCGGTCCAGAAGTCGATCAAGTCGCATGTCTACCAGTCCGACCGGGTCGCCACCGCCGTCTCGCTCGTCGAGCCGGGCACCGGCAAGGTGCTGGGCATGGGCCAGTCCCGGCCGTACGGCTTCGGCAAGGACGAGACGCAGATCAACCTCTCCGCGGACAAGTCCATGGGCGGCTCGAACTACGGCTTCCAGGTCGGCTCGACGTTCAAGCCGATCACCGCCGCGGCCGCGATCGAACGGGGCACGAAGCCCTACAAGCGCTACTCCTCGCCCTACAAGATGGAGTACCCGAGCCCGGTGAGCACCTGCAAGGGCTCCTGGAGCAACAGCGAGGGCGCGACCGTCGAGAACGAGAACGAGAGCGAGATCGGCCCGTACGGGATGAAGGAGGCGACCGCGAAGTCGGTCAACACCTACTTCGTCCAGCTGATCAGCGACATCGGGGTCTGCCCGGTGACCCAGCTGGCCGACAGGATGGGCATGCAGCGCGCCGACGGCAACGAGCACAACCAGGTGCCGTCGCTCACCCTCGGCACCGAGGGCTTCTCCCCGCTCACCATGGCCAACGCCTACGCGACCTTCGCCAACCGCGGCGTCCACTGCTCCCCGGTCTTCATCGAGTCGATCACCGGCCCCGGCGGCAAGGAACTGAAGGTCCCGAAGTCCACGTGCAAGCGCGCCATGTCGCAGAAGACCGCGGACACCATCAACACCCTGCTGCGCGGTGTGGTCGAGGACGGCACCGGCAAGCAGGCCGGGCTCCAGAACCGCGCGAGCGCCGGAAAGACGGGTACGACCGACGAGCGCAAGGCCGCGTGGTTCGTCGGCTACACCCCGAACCTCGCGGGCGCGGTCTGGGTCGGCGGCCCGGGCGCGGAGGGCGTCAAGATGGAGAACATCTCCATCGGCGGTGTCTTCCACGACAAGGTCTACGGCGCGGACACTCCGGGTCCGATCTGGAAGGACGCGATGAGCGGCGCCCTGGAGGGCAAGCCCGCGCCAGGCTTCGTCACCGTCCCGATCAAGGACCCGAGCGCCCATAGGCCGGACCGCCCGCGCAGGCCGGGCCATGACAAGCCGGGCCGGGGCGGCGACGACCCGTGGCCGGACATCTCCCTCCCCCCGGACCTGATCGGCGGGGGCAACGGGAACGGCGGCGGCGGAAACGGCGGTAACGGGAACGGCGGCTGGCACTGGCCGCGGTAGCGATCACTGAACGCCGGAGGGGGCCGGGCATCCACTGCCCGGCCCCCTTCCATATCCCTGCCCAGCGCGTCTGACCTTGCGAAAACCCCAGGGACAGCGCACCGGGAAGCGGACATGCCGCGGAAGCGGACATTCCGTCGGGAAGCGGTGTCAGCCCGCGAGCCGGCGCTTCACCGCGGCGGAGACACGGCCGCCGTCGGCGCGCCCCGCGACCTTGGGGTTCACGATCTTCATCACGGCGCCCATGGCCCGCGGCCCCTCGGCACCGGCGGCCGCGGCCTCACGCACGGCCTCGGCCACCAGCGCGTTCAGCTCGTCGTCCGTCAGCGGCTTCGGCAGGTACTCGGCGAGCACCTTGCCCTCGGCCTGCTCCCGCTCGGCCTGCTCGGTCCGGCCGCCCTTGGTGAAGGCGTCGGCCGCCTCACGGCGCTTCTTCGCCTCCCGCGCGACGATCTTCTCCACCTCGGCATCGGACAGCTCACGGGCGCTCTCCCCCGCGACCTCTTCCTTCTGGATCGCGGTGAGGGTCAGCCGGAGAGTGGAGGAGCGCAGCTCGTCGCGCGCCTTGATCGCTGCGGTGAGGTCGTCCTTCAGCCTGGACTTGAGCGTGGTGGTCATGGCCATGAGTCTGCCAGTACTGGCCGGGAATCACCCGAAGATTTCTCCCCCACCGCCGTTCTGCGACCATGGTGACCATGCGCGCGCGATACGGAGTACCCCTGGGAATCACGGCGGTCGGCGCCGCCGGCCTCGCCTACTCGGTCGGCTTCGAGGTCCGGTCCTTCCGCCTCCGACGGATCACGGTTCCGGTGCTCCCGAGCGGGATGCGACCGCTGCGTGTCCTCCAGGTCTCCGACATCCACATGGTGAGCGGCCAGCGCAAGAAGCAGCGCTGGCTCCAGTCCCTCGCCGGGCTCCGCCCCGATTTCGTCGTCAACACCGGCGACAACCTCTCGGACCCCGAGGGCGTCCCAGAGGTCCTGGACGCGCTGGGCCCGCTGATGGAGTTCCCCGGCGCCTATGTCTTCGGCTCCAATGACTACTACGGACCGAAACTGCGCAATCCCGCCCGCTACCTGTTGGAGAAGGCCAGCGGCCGCCACGGCCTCAATGGCAATGCCCCGGTCGTCGGCGCGATCCACAACCCCTGGTACGAGCTGCGCGACGCCTTCGACGCGGCGGGCTGGGTGGGGCTGTCGAACACCCGGGGACGGCTGAAGCTCAACGACGTCGAGATCGCCCTCACCGGCCTCGACGACCCCCACATCAAGCGCGACCACTACGCAGAGGTGGCCGGTGGCCCCGAAACGGACGCGGACCTGTCCCTGGCCGTGGTCCACGCCCCCTACCTCCGCGTCCTGGACGCCTTCACCGCCGACCGCTACCCCCTGATCCTCGCGGGCCACACCCACGGCGGCCAGCTGTGCATCCCCTTCTACGGTGCCCTGGTCACCAACTGCGACCTGGACACCCGGCGGGTCAAGGGCCTCTCCAGCCACCAGGCCGGGGGCCACACCTCCTACCTCCACGTCTCCGCGGGCTGCGGCACCAACCGCTACACCCCCATCCGCTTTGCCTGCCCCCCGGAGGCCACCCTCCTCACCCTCACCCCCCAGACCCCCTGAAACCGGACACCCCGGCCCCGACCTGCGAGAGCCCCGAAACCGGATTTCGTCTCTGGCCAGCGGTCCGCTAAAGTAGAGCTCGTTGCTTCGGGGTGTAGCGCAGCTTGGCAGCGCGCTTCGTTCGGGACGAAGAGGTCGTGGGTTCAAATCCCGCCACCCCGACTGAAGGAACAAATCAGGGCCCCTCTCCTACGAGAGGGGCCCTGACGCGTTGTACGGGAACGACGGTCTCGGGCAGCCTGGGACCGCTGCCGCTCACCACCACCCCGCGAAGACTTCCCCGCCGAAGCCGGACCGTGACATCCGCGACGGACGGCCGACCGAACGGCGACCAGCCGATGACCGCTCCGGTGCGACCGCCGCGGTGGCGGGCTGCGCAGGGAGCGGGGGATGGCCGCTCTCGACCGTGGCGGCTGCGCGGAGTCAACCACCGCGCGGGCATGAAGGGATGGGGCCCCGGCCCGGGAGGGGCCGGGGCTGCTGCTCACGGGTTACGCGGTGGGCAGCTTGCCGGCGCGGGTGTGGACCTCGCCCATGAAGTCGGAGTCACGGGAGTTGAGCCGGTAGACGTTGATCCGGACCTTGTGGCCGTCCTTCACGTTCACCTCGCAGGCCTTGTAGGAGCTGGTCTCGCAGGTGCCCTTCTTGCCGCCCGAGGTGGCGTCGTAGACCTCGGCGTAGATGTAGTGGCCGTCCTTGCTGCGGTCGTCCACGGTGACGATCTCAGGGCCGCCGGAGGAGTTCCGGGGCTCGAAGATCACCATCGCGCGCTCCTTCCCGCCCGACGAGAAGTAGTCGACCGTGTTTCCCTCGGCGTGGGCGGTGCCGACGCCTGTCACGAGCGCGAGGCCGATGGCCACCGCCGCGGTGCCGCCGATGCGGGCGAACGAGGGAAGGTGCTTCATCTCTCTCCTAGTGCTGTGTTCCGCCAAATGCAGGCGCCACCCGATCACATGGGCACAGCTGCCACCAATCTCATTTCGCTGAATCCGAGTCGGGACACCGACGCTCCTGTTGCAGAACCGGAGCAGAGAGAGTGCCGTTCCATGAACCACACGTCCGAAAGGTGGCTGTCCCCGGCCCGAGCACGCCGGATAGGAAAGGCGCAGCGCCTGGCCGGATGCCGACGACCGTCGGCGCGGACACCGGCGCCGACGAGGAGACCCGACGTGATCCGTACGCGCATCGCCAGTCTCGCCCTCCTGACCGCCGCGGTCACCGCCTTCGGGATGGGGACCGCGAGCGCCGCCCCCGGTGACACCTTCACCATGTGCGGCAGCCAGCTGACTCCCAGCGGCCATGTGGACACCCAGTGGTGGAACAGCGCGGGCTGCGGCTCGGGCAGCTTCAATCCCAACACCAAGCAGGTCAAGCAGCTCACCGGCTACCCGATCGGTACGCAGGTGAACGCGTGCGCCTCCACCTGGCCGCCCTCGGGTTGGACGATCACGAACACCTACTACAGCAGCGGCTGCCGCTATTCGGCCGTGCCCAGCTTCGACCCCAACACCTGGACGCTCCGCAGGACGTCCTGAGCGCGGGCGGATCAGCCCTCCGCGGCCCGCCAGCCCTGTTGGCGCAGTACCGCCGAGACGTCCGGCGCGCGGTAGTCGTCGCCCTTGAGGACCTTGCCGTCGGCCCGGAGGGTGGGGCGGCCGTCAGGGCCCAGTTTGGTCATATTGGCCCGGTGGATCTCGGCGATCACCGCGTCGAGGTCGATGCCGTGGACCAGGGCGGTGCCGTACGCGACGTAGACCACGTCGGCCAGTTCATGGGCGAGGTGGGCGAGGGTGCCCTCGGCGGACGCCTCGGCGACCTCGGCGAACTCCTCCGCCAGCAGGTCCTGCCGGTGGGCGGCCACGTCGGCGGGGACCGCGGTGGGGGTCGTCCGGGCGTCGAGACCGAAAGCCAGGTGGAATGCGCGGACCAGATCGGCGGGAGAACGATGCACCCGCCGATCGTACGCGGCGGGGCCGGAACGGGGTCTGGATCAGCTCCCGTTCCGGCCCCGGTCGTGTCCGGGCTCCGGCCGCGTCCAGGGCCGGGCCCGTTCCGCTCGGTCCCCGGCCCCGTTCAGGGGCGGCCGAGCGAGTCGTACTCGTCCGCCACCGCCTCCCCGGGCTCCTCCGCCACGGCCGCGGCACCGCCCTCGGGCGCCACCACCGCGCGTCGCGCCGCGCGGCGGGCGCTCAGAAGGGAGACCAGGGGTTCGGTGCCACGGGCGGTGATCGGGCCGAGCACCACCAGGATCAGCACGTACGCCGTGGCCAGCGGTCCGAGCGACGGCTCGATCCCCGCGGTGACCGCGAGCCCGGCGATCACGATGGAGAACTCACCACGGGCGACCAGCGTGCCACCGGCCCGCCAGCGGCCGCGGGAAGAGATCCCGGCCCGCCGGGCCGCCCAGTACCCGGTGGCGATCTTCGTGCAGGCGGTGACGACGGCCAGCAGCAGCGCGGGCAGCAGCACCGGCGGAATGCTGGCGGGGTCGGTGTGCAGACCGAAGAAGACGAAGAAGACGGCGGCGAACAGATCCCGCAACGGACTGAGCAGATTGTGTGCTCCTTCGGCCACCTCTCCGGAGAGCGCGATACCGACCAGGAACGCCCCGACAGCCGCCGACACCTGGAGCTGCTGGGCGATTCCGGCCACCAGCAGGGTCAGGCCCAGCACCACCAGCAGCAGCTTCTCGGGGTCGTCACTGGAGACGAAGCGGGAGATGACCCGGCCGTACCGGACGGCCAGGAAGAGCACCAGTCCGGCGACGCCGAGGGCGACGGCCAGGGTCGCGCTGCCCGCGGCCAGGCCCGCCCCGGCCAGCAGGGCGGTGACGATCGGCAGATAGACGGCCATGGCCAGGTCCTCGAGGACCAGGATGCTGAGGATCACCGGGGTTTCGCGGTTGCCGAGACGGCCCAGGTCCCCGAGGACCTTGGCGATCACCCCCGAGGACGAGATCCAGGTGACTCCGGCCAGTACCACCGCGGCCACCGGCCCCCAGCCCAGCAGCAGGGCCATGGCGGCGCCGGGCAGTGCGTTGAGCGCGGCGTCGACCAGCCCGGCCGGGTACTGCGTCTTGAGGTTGCTGACCAGATCACTGGCGGTGTACTCGAGTCCGAGCATCAGCAGGAGCAGGATGACGCCGATCTCGGCGCCGATCGCGACGAACTCCTCGCTCGCGCCGAGCGGCAGCAGTCCGCCCTTGCCGAAGGCCAGACCGGCGAGCAGATAGAGCGGGATCGGGGAGAACTGGAGCCGTCCGGCCAGCCGTCCCAGCAGGCCGAGGCCCAGGATGACCGCACCGAACTCGATGAGGAAGACGGCGGAGGAATGCACGGATCACTCCCGTCCGAGTATCGCCGCGGCCGTCTCCACGCCTTCGCGGGTGCCGATCACGATCAGGATGTCCCCGCCCGCCAGCCGGAAGTCGGGGGTGGGGGACGGGATGGCGCCGGAGCGGCGCAGCACGGCGACGATCGAGGCGCCGGTCTCGGTCCGCATCCGGGTCTCGCCGAGCACCCGGCCGTTCCAGTACGAGGCCGAGGCCAGCTCGATCCGCTCGGCCACCAGGCCGAGTTCGGTGGTGGAGAGCAGGTTCGGGCTGTGGTGGGTCGGCATCAAGGCATCGACGAGCGATTCCGCTTCCTCGGCCGTCAGTCGGGTGGACAGTGCGCAGGCGTCCGGGTCCTCCTTCCGGTACGCGCTGAGCGTGCGCCCGCCGTCACGATGCGCGATCACCGACAGACGGCGGCGTTCTCGCGTCGTCAGGTCGTAGCGCACACCGATCCCCGGCAACGGCGTACTGCTCATCCGCGGAGCGCCCACAGCTGATCCTCCTCCTTGCCGCGCCCTCGGCGCGGAGCCGTTTCTGCCATCCTGGCGAATGGTAAAGAATACGTAATGGCGCGACGGTGGCCAGGTCCGATGACAGCGCTCCGGCGCGGCCGCGTCACGGCAGTGGTCGGATTCCGGGCGCTTCCGGGCCCCTGGAGTGATTGGCTGTCGAGAGCGGCCAGGGACGGGCGCGGCGGTGACGGGCGCGGCTGCCCGCCGGCAAGCCATCGGGCGGCGAGCCATGAGGAGGGCGGTGACCATGATCGAGTGGAGGCATCTCAGCTCCGGTGTACGGCCCGTCCCCCAGCCCGTCGCCACCCCGGTGATCTGGATCGCCGCGTTCGTCGGAGCGCTGCTGCTGGTGGCGGTGGTGAACTTCCTGGGCGGTCACGGCCGCCCAGGCTTCGCGCTGATCGCGCTGTCGCTGCTGGCCGCGCTGCTGGGGCTGTGCGCGCGGTTCGTGGCGGCACCGGGCACGGCGGCCCTGTGCTGGCTCTTCCTCAACGCCTTCGCCATCCCGCCGTCGGGGGAGCTGACCTGGGCCCAGGGCCGCGATACCGGCTGGCTCGCCTGTCTGCTCGCCGCGGCTGTCGCCGGAACGGCCCTCGCCCGGATCGTCAACGCCCGCGCCGGGTACCGCCGGATCACTCCCCACGGGCACGGCACCTGGCCGTCCGACTGACGCCGTGTCCGGCCGCGGGCCGGTCCGGGCACCCCCCCGGTCCGCGTACACCGCGTCGCATCCCTCCGGATGCGCGGAGGGATGCCTAGGGTGGGGCCGTCAGCGGAGATCGCCACGGAGGTTCTCCCGGCCTTCGACTCCGCTTCCGGAGTGGTGACCCATGAGCCTCAGCATCCGCAATCAACTCCCCGCCACCGTCGTCGCCGTGACCTCCGGCGAGGCCATGGCAACGGTCCAGAGCCGACTGGACGGTGGCCAGGTGGTGACGGCCGCGGTGACCCTGGGCGCCGTCGAGGAACTCGGTATCGCCGAAGGGTCCCGGGTCACGGCGCTGGCCAAGGCCACCGAGGTCGCGCTGGCCACCGGCGAGGTGTCGGGGCTCAGCATCCGCAACCGGCTGCCGGGCACGGTCGCCCGGCTCGTGCTCGGGGCGGCCATGGCCACCGTGGTGATCACGCTCGACGGGGGCGGGGAACTGACGGCCGCCATCACCCAGGACGCGGCGCGGGACCTCGGTCTCGCCGAAGGCACCCAGGTCACCGCACTGATCAAGTCGACCGAGCTGTCGCTCGCCACCGCGTAGCGCGGCTGTCCACCGTCTCACCCCGGCCATGGCGCACGGCCGCCGGTGCGAGGGACACTGGGCCATATGACCGAGCGCAAGCCACCAGGCGTCAGCTTCGAGACATGGGCGGACCGGCAGATCCGCGAGGCGGAGGAGCGCGGTGACTTCTCCGATCTGCCGGGATTCGGAAAGCCGCTCCCCAACCTCGACCGCCCGTATGACGAGTTGTGGTGGGTCAAGGAGAAGATGCACCGCGAGAACCTCTCCTTCCTGCCGCCGACGCTCGTGCTGCGCAAGGAAGCCGAGGACGCGCTCGCGGCGGCCGCCGAGGCCCCGTCGGAGCGTGCGGTGCGGGAGTTGCTCGCAGGGGTCGACGAGAAGATCCGCGAGGCGATCCGCCGGCCGCCGCCGGGCCCACCGCTCAATCTGGCGCCCATCGACATCGATGAGGTCGTCAGGGAGTGGCGGGAACGGCGCGCGGCCGGCGGAAGCGGCGATCCGGCCGACTAGTCGGGCGGCGGGACGGTCGCACCGCTTTCCGTCCCCCTACGCCTCGGTGTCGTACGGCTGGGTGATGATCTCCATCCCATGACCGGACGGGTCCATGAAGTACAGCCCGCGCCCGCCGTAATGGTGGTTGATCTCGCCCGGCTGCTGCTGGCGCGGATCGGCGTAGTAGGTGATGCCCTGCTCCCGGATCCGGGCGAACGCCGCGTCGAACTCCGCGTCGGAGATGAGGAACGCGTAGTGCTGCATGGTGATGGACTCGGCCGGAACGGTCGCGAAGTCCAGGGTGACGCTGTTGCTGGTCTGCACCGGGATGAACGGGCCCCATTCGGCACCGACCTCGAGGTCCAGGATGTTCGCCAGGAATTCGGCGGATTCCCGCTTGTCGCGGGCGTGGATGATCGTGTGGTTCAGCTCGACTGACACGGTGGAATGCCTCCGTAAGGCAATCTCACGGGCACCTCCATGCCTCACCCAACCGGTGACCGACACGCGATGCCGTGTCTTCGATCCTAGGCGGCACCGATCTCCCGCGTCGAGGCCATGACCAACGGTGACCGATTCCCGCGCTCCGTAGTCCTGCCGCATTCGTATGACCTGCCCGGCGCGTGAGCGCGTCGCGCCCGGGTACTCCCGAAGAGTCCGCTTCTTCCCCCAGTACGCCTCACCGCCCTTCCGCACCATCGGGAGCACCATGGCGACGATCGAGAACACCCGTCGCCCCGAGACGGTCATCCACACCGCCGGGCTGACCAAGATCTATCCCCATACGGACTTCGCCGCCGTGGACGGGCTGGATCTGGAGGTGTACCACGGCGAGATCTTCGGGCTGCTCGGCCCCAATGGAGCGGGCAAGACCACCACGGTCGGGATGCTCACCACACGGGTCGTCCCCACGGCCGGTTCGGCGTACATCGGCGACATCGACGTGATCGCGCATCCCGCGCTGGCCAAGCAGGTCATCGCCGTCGTGACCCAGCAGAACACCCTGGACCGCTCGCTCACCGTCTGGGAGAACCTCTACTTCCACGGGCTGCTGTTCGGGATGTCCGGCAAGCGGTCGCGCCAGGTGGCCGACCGGCTGCTGGAGCAGTTCCGGCTGTCGAGATGGGCCTCGTCCTCGGTGTACGCGCTGTCCGGCGGGATGGCGCAACGGCTGATGGTGGCCCGCGCGATCTTCCACCGCCCGGCCGTGCTCTTCCTCGACGAGCCGAGCGCGGGTCTCGATCCACAGAGCAGGCTGGCGCTGTGGGAGATCCTGGACCGGTTGATCGCCGACGGTCAGACCATCCTGCTGACCACGCACAACATGGACGAGGCCGATCAGCTCTGTGACCGGGTGGCCATCATCGATCACGGCCGGGTGCTCGCCCTGGGTACCCCCGCGGCACTCAAGCAGAGCGTGGACGTCGACACCGTCGTGACCGTCATGGCGCACGGTGACACGGACGCGCTCGGTGAGCTGCTGACCCACGACATCGCCGAGGTGGTCCGGGTCCGGCCGGTGGAGGGCGGGGTCGAACTCCAGGTCAAGGGCAATGACCGGCTGCTGCCCCGCATCGTCAACTCCGCGGAGAACGGCGGCTTCCGGCTGATCGACCTGTCCGTCAGCGCGTCCTCGCTGGAGACCGTGTTCATCTCGCTGACCGGAAAGGAGCTGAGGGACGAATGACCTCGGCGGGCGGGCGCCCCCTTTCCACCGCCGGTCCTCCGGAGGGCCCCATCGCCGTACGTCCCTGCCGGTCCGCGGCGGCCGCCAGCCGTTCCGCCCTGGCCGCGCTCATCCGCCGGGACTTCACCGTCCTGATGAAGAACTTCGGCGAATTCGTCGGCCGCACGCTGATGCAGCCGTTCCTCCTCGTCTTCGTCTTCCTCTATGTCTTCCCCACCATCGGACAGGGCATCGGCTCCAGCGGCGGCAGTGCCGGGGAATCCGCGTTCGCCACCGTCCTCGTGCCGGGGGTGGTCTCGATCGCCATCATGTTCCAGGGAATCCAGTCGGTGGCGATCCAGATGTCGCAGGAATTCGGCTTCACCCGGGAGATAGAGGACCGGGTCCAGGCTCCCTGTCCGATCTGGCTGGTGGCGGTCGCGCGGGTGCTCTCCGGCGCGGCCCAGGGGCTGATCTCGGCGATCCTCGTCTTCCCGATCGCGGCGGTGGTGCACGCGCCCGGGGTCCACGCCGACCTGGAGGTCCACTGGTGGGTCGTGGTCACCCTGATCCCGCTGGCCTGTATCGCGATGACCTCGCTGGGGCTGCTGCTCGGCACCTCGTTCGAGCCGCAGAACATCGGGGTCATGTTCGGGTTCATCGTGCTGCCGCTGGTGTTCCTCGGGGGCACCTACTACCAGTGGACCAAGCTGTCCCTCGTCCACGTCGGCGGATTCCACTGGCTCCAGATCCTGGTGCTGGTGAATCCGCTGATCTACATCACCGAGGGAATGCGCGCGGGACTCACCCACGCATCCCATATGCCGCTCTATGTGGTCTATCCGGTCCTGGTGGGATTCTGTGTCGCCTTCCTCGGCTTCGGTCTCCGGAATTTCCGGCGCCGGGTGCTGTCGTGATCACGCGCGCCGCCCACGGCCGAACGCACCCGCGCCGGCCGCGTCAGCCGCGCGGGGCCGGCGCCGCGTCAGCCGCGCGGGTGCCCGTGTCAGCCGCGCGGGAGGGCCGCCACGCTGAAGAGCCCGCCCTCCGTATCCCGCAGCGCCGCGATCCGCCCGTAGGGGCCGTCGGCCGGCGGGGAGATCACCCCGCCGCCGAGTTCCAGTGTGCGGGCGGCCACCGCGTCGACATCGGCCACCTGGAAGTAGACGTGCCAGCGCGGCCGGACGTTCGGATCGGGCGCGGCCTCCAGGGCACCGCCGCGCAGCCCCGCCACCGCCTTGCCGTCGATGTGCAGCACCACCCGGTCGTGCTCGAACCGCACGTCGACCCGCTCCCGCTGCTGTGCGTCCCAGCCGAAGACCTGGCCGTAGAAGAGCGCGGCGTCGAACGCGTCCCGGGTGCGCAGTTCCAGCCATACGGGCGCCCCCGGACGGCGCTCGCCCCACCAGGCGGAGGTGAGGTCGCCCTCCCAGATGCCGAAGACCGCGCCCGCCGGGTCGGCCGCCCAGGCCACCCGGCCGCTGCCGAACTCCAGCGGCCCGACCGCGACCGTACCGCCGCGCTCCTGGGCGCGCCGGGCCACCTCATCCGCACTGTCGGCAGCGAAGTACGTGGTCCAGGTGACCGGGAGGGTCATTCCCCCGGACGGTGACGACGCCCCGATGCCCACGGTCGGTACGCCGCCCTCGGTGTAGGCGATGGTGTAGCGGCCGTGGCCCTGCCGGGTCGGCCGGAAGCCCCAGCCGAAGAGATCGCCGTAGAAGGCGTGCGCGCGGTCCGGATCGGCCGCCATGAGGCTGACCCAGCACGGTGCCCCCTGGACAGCGCGGAATCTCTCCCGCAAGGCCGCTCACCTCACTCCGCCGTTCCGCTGTGCTCCACTGCCGACGTCATCCGCGCACACCTCATGGCACGGGCACCACGCCCGCTATCTCCACTTTCCTCCGGATCGGCGGACCTCGCCACCGCGCGGCCGGGACGCGGGGCACCAGGGCCGGACGGGTCCAGGTGGCGTTGTGGCGTATCCCACCGGTACGGGCTGGGCGCCGGGGGACAGTCGCCCAGTGGCGGCAGGGCAGTATTGCGCCCATGTCGAATCTCCGCTCAAACATCGTCGCCTGGCTGGGTCGCAAGTATTTTTCGAGGATTCACAGGAACGGCTTCGACCTGTCCAAGATGTCGTTTCTCCCGGACGCCACCCTGGCCCCGCTGAGGCGCGATGGACTCGACCCCGTTGCCGATCTGGCCCGGACCAGGGCGAAGGAGCCCATCAGCAAACTCCCCCTGCCTTTTGGGATAAATGCCTGGCTTGTCACTGGATATGACGAGACCAAGGCCGTACTGGGGAAGGCGAAGGGGTTCAGCTCCGATTTCACCAACCTCGCGGAACGGAACATCGGGGTCGCTCCCCAGCAGAATCCGGGAGGTCTCGGCTTCAGCGATCCACCGGTGCATACGAGACTGCGACGCCTGCTGACGCCGGAGTTCACCATGCGGCGGCTCAGCAGGCTCACCCCGCGCATCCACGCGATCGTGGAGGAGCGCCTGGACGAGATGGCCGCCGCGGAGGGGCCCGTGGACCTGGTGGAGGCGTTCGCGCTGCCCATTCCGGCCCTGGTCATATGCGAGTTGCTGGGCGTTCCCTACGAGGACCGGGAGGACTTCCAGCGGCACAGCACCGCGCGGTTCGACCTGTTCGGCGGGGCGAACGCCTCCTTCGGCGCGATGTCCGACCAGCTCTCCTATCTGCACGGCATCGTCCGCAAGCAGCGCGAGACGCCGGGTGACGGACTGCTCGGCATGCTGGTGAAGGAGCACGGTGACGAGCTGGACGACCAGGAACTCGCGGGCCTGGCGGACGGTGTGCTGACCGGCGGTCTGGAGACGACCGCGAGCATGCTGGCGCTCGGCACGCTCATCCTGCTCCAGGCGCCCGACCAGTTCGCCGCGATGCGCGACCAGGACGAGATGGTCGACCGGTTCGTGGAGGAGCTGCTGCGCTATCTCACCGTGGTGCAGGTGGCGTTCCCGCGCTTCGCCCGCGAGGACATGGAGATCGGGGGCACCAGGATTGCCGCCGGCGACCTGGTGCTGTGCTCGCTCAGCGGCGCCAACCGTGACGAGCAGCTGGGCCCGGACATGGAACGGGTCGATCCGCACCGGCAGACCTCGTCCCACCTGGCCTTCGGCTACGGCATCCACCGCTGCATAGGCGCCGAGCTGGCCCGGATGGAACTCCGCGCCGCCTACCCCGCGTTGGTGCGGCGCTTCCCGGAGATGCGACTGGCGGTCCCGGCGGAGCAGCTGTCGTTCCGGAAGCTGTCCATCGTCTACGGCGTGGACGAACTGCCGGTCGTGCTGCGGTAACCGCCGTGGCGGGGCACCGGAGGCACCCCGGCGGGCGGACGGTCGGGAACGAACGGGAAGGGACGACGGGGAGGAAGCGAAAGGGGCGCCGGGGAACGGGAGGGCCGGGGACGGGAGTCAGAAACGCTCGGCCATCTGCTCGCGCTCCAGCGGGGGTTCGAAGGGCACGGCCCAGAAGTCGGTGACGGTCTGGATCCGGCCGTCCGGCGCGGTGGTGAAGAAGCTGATCCCCTGCGTCTCCTCCTCGTCCATCGTGAAGCGGACCCAGGAGACCGCCTGGGTGCTGTCGGCGACGACGCGCTCGACCTCCAGGCTCCACTCCCCCAGGTGCTCGGCGTTGAAGCGGACGACCCCGTCGCGGCCGGCCACGCGTTCGCGGGTCTGCGGCAGCTCGTAGCGGACGTCGTCGGCGAGCGTGGCCCCGAACGCCCGCCAGTCCCTGGCCTGGGCCGTTGCCCAGTACGTCTCCACGGTCGCGCTTATGTCGCCCATCAGTCCCCCTCCATGGCTGTGCTGCCGTGCGTCCCCGTCGCGAACGTTATCCACAGGCGCAGGGGGATGCCAGCGCGGATCCCCCGGGCGGCGCAGAATGGGGGGCATGACTGAGAGCACGGAGTCCATGCCGGACTGGGAGAAGCGCTTCCGGGCGCCGCGAGTGAGCCTGCCCGACTGGGCCGAGGACGCCCCGGACCGCTCGCTGTTCATCTCGAACGCCACGGGGACGTACGAGCTGTACGCGTGGGACCGGGCCACCGGCGCCCAGCGGCAGGTGACGGACCGGCCGAACGGGACGACGGACGGGGTGCTGACCCCGGACGGGCAGTGGATCTGGTGGTTCTCGGACACCGACGGCGATGAGTTCGGGGTATGGCTGCGGCAGCCGTTCGGCGGCGGCGCGGACGGGGAGCGGGCCGATGAGCCCGCGGCGCCCGGCCTCGAGCCCTCTTATCCGGCCGGGCTGGTGCTGGGCCGGGACGGCACGGCGGTCATCGGCCGGTCCACCGACGAGGAGGGCTCCACGATCCATGTGGTGCGGCCGGGGGCGGCTCCGGAGGAGATCTACCGCCACCGGGAGTCCGCCGGGGTGGGCGACCTCTCCCACGACGGTTCGCTGATCGCGATCGAGCACACCGAGCACGGTGACGCGATGCACTCGGCGGTCCGGGTCGTGCGGCGGGACGGCACGGCGGTGGCCGAGCTGGACGACACCAAGGGCGGCACCGAGGAGCTGGGGCTGTCGGTGATGGGCTTCGCACCGGTCGCGGGCGACACCCGGCTGCTGATCGGCCACCAGCGGCGCGGCCGCTGGGAGCCCATGGTGTGGGACCCGCTGACCGGCCGGGAGACGGCGCTGGCGATCGATCTGCCGGGCGATGTCGGGGCGGACTGGTTCCCGGACGGTTCGGCGCTGCTGATCGACCACAGCCACCAGGCGCGCGGTGAGCTGTGGCGGTACGACCTCGGCTCCGGTGAGCTGACCCGGATCGAGACGCCGGCGGGCACGATCTCGGGCGCCTCGGCGCGGCCGGACGGCGCGGTGGAGTTCCTGTGGTCCTCGGCCGAGCAGCCGCCGCGGGTGCGCTCCACGAGCGGGCGGACCGTGCTGGACCCGCCGGGGTTCAAGGCCCCGGTCTCGGTGGCGGTCGGCGACGCATGGGTGGACGGCCCCGGCGGGCGGGTGCACGCGCTGGTGCAGAAGCCCGCGGGCGAGGGTCCCTTCCCCACCGTCTTCGACATCCACGGTGGGCCCACCTGGCACGACAGCGACGCGTTCGCGGCCGGTCCGGCGGCCTGGGTGGACCACGGCTTCGCCGTGGTCCGGGTCAACTACCGCGGTTCCACGGGGTACGGACGGGCGTGGACGGACGCCCTCAAGCACCGGGTCGGGCTGATCGAGCTGGAGGACATCGCGGCGGTCCGCGAGTGGGCGGTGGCCTCCGGGATCGCCGACCCCGAGCGGCTGGTGCTGGCGGGCGGCTCCTGGGGCGGCTATCTCACCCTGCTCGGACTGGGCACTCAGCCCGAGGCGTGGGCGGTGGGGCTGGCCGCGGTCCCGGTCGCCGACTACGTCACGGCCTACCACGACGAGATGGAGGCCCTGAAGGCGATGGACCGCACCCTGCTCGGCGGCACCCCGGAGGAGGTGCCGGAGCGGTTCCGGGCGTCCTCCCCGCTGACCTATGTCGACGAGGTGCGGGCGCCGGTCTACATCTCCGCGGGGGTCAACGATCCGCGCTGCCCGATACGGCAGATCGACAACTACGTGGAGCAGCTGGAGCGGCGCGGCGCCCCGCACGAGGTGTACCGCTATGACGCGGGACACGGCTCGCTGGTCGTCGAGGAGCGGATCAAGCAGCTGCGGCTGGAGATCGAGTTCGCCCAGCGCCATCTGGCGCCCTGGCCGGGCTCCCCGGCGGGCGCTAGCGCGTCGGCTTCTCCGCGGGAGTCCGCTCCGGCGGGTCCGACGGGGTCCGCTCAGGCCGCGGTGCCGGGGACGGCGTCGGCTGCGTCGGCTGCGACGGCTCCGACGGCTCCGACGGCTCCGAGGGGATGAGGCCGAGCGCGAGGTCGCGGGCGGTCTCGGCCTCGCGCCGGAACAGCCGGAACCACATGAAGACCACGAAGCCCGCGAAGACGAACCACTCACCGGTGTAGCCCAGGTTCTGGAACGCCTTGAGGTCCAGTCCGGTGCCCTCCGCCACGACGGGGGGCACCGGCTCCAGGGCCCCGGGCGCCTCGGTGGCGGTGATCCAGGCGTCGTACACCCCGTACGGCACCAGATTCACCAGGGAGGC
Source organism: Streptomyces sp. NPDC045899 (assembly GCF_056431485.1). Lineage (NCBI taxonomy): Bacteria > Bacillati > Actinomycetota > Actinomycetes > Kitasatosporales > Streptomycetaceae > Streptomyces > Streptomyces sp. NPDC045899. The sequence continues at coordinate 188,718 of NZ_JBWKKP010000013.1, read as the reverse complement.
CGCGCTGATCATGCCCAGCTGGCCCTTCGGGAGCCCGCCGGAGCCCGTTCCGCCGGAGCCCTGGTGCTCGGTGGCCTGGAGCGCCCCGGTGACCGTCACCTCACCGGCCGGGGGCGCGGGCACCTTCGCCGTGGCGGCCTTGCTGTCGGCGTCCCCGGGAAGCCAGCCGCGGACCACGGGCAGCGCCTTGCCCCCGTCGGTGCGCAGCAGGGTCAGTACATAGAAGCCGTCGCGGTCGTCCAGCCGCCGGTCGGGCACGAGGAGTTGGTGCTCGGTGTCATACCGTCCGGTGGCGGTCGCCCGCCGCCCCGCGGTGTCCTGGCTGACGGGCAGCAGCTCCCCCACCGGCCGGGCCGCGGCGCGCTCGGCGCCGGACGCCCGGTCCTCCTGCTGCTCATGGGTGTCGACACGCGCCTCGAAGCGGCTGAGCTGCCAGCTGCCCATGAACAGGCAGAACGGGATCGCCAGCACGGTGAAGACGTTGATCACCCACCAGCGGGGCGTCAGCAGAAACCGATACACACCACCACGGTACGGGCCCCCGGGTACGCGTCCGGCGCCGCCCCCGGCTCCGGGGGCGGCCCTCGGAGCCGCTACGAGGCGGCCAGCAGACCGGTGCTGTAGACGGTCCCCGCGCAGGCGCCGCTGACGGTCACCGATCCGGCCGCCGGTTCGCCCGCCTCCGGCGTATAGCTGACCAGCACACTCGCGGCCGGTGGTTCACCGTCGCCCGGGGTACCGCCGGGCTCTCCCGTGCCGGGGTCGTCCTGGGGCGAGCCCTCCGGGTCGGAGCTCGGCTCGGGGGACGAGGGGTCGCCGCCGCTGGAACAGCCGCTGGTCCCCCCTCCCGACGCCGGGATCCAGGCGAACCGCACCTCGTAGGCCTGGCCCGGCTGGAGGATCAGGGTGCCCGGCTGGGTGGCGGGGTCGGGCAGCTCGGAGGCCGCGTCGCCCGCCGTGTGGGCGACCTGGAAGACGCGCGCCTGGTCCGCGCCGCCCTGTGCGCTCGGGGTGACGGTGCCGCCGCCCTCGACCGTGCACGCCTGGTCCGAGACGTTCGAGACGCGGAACGAGCCGTAGACCCGGCCCTCGGCGTCCGCGGTCCCGGCCGTCCCCGCACCGCTGCTGAGCTGGGTACGGGTGCAGGTGGGCGAGGTGGCGTTCAGCGTGTCCGAGGGGTCCGGCGCGGTACCGCCCGAGTCGCCCTCCGGGTCCTTGGTCGGCTTGTCCTTCTTGTCGCCGTGGCGCCGGTCGTGCTTGTCCGTCTCGACGCTGTCGGACGGCTTGTCGGGGTCCTGGCCGCCGCTGCCGCCGCCACGCTGGCCCCCGGCGGTCCCCGGGGTGCGGTGGCTGCTGGACGCGTTGGCCGGGCGGTCGTCCCCGCCGCCGGTGGTCGCGACGTGGACCAGCGCCGGAATGGCGGCACCGCCGAGCACCACCGCCGCCACGGCCCCCACGAGGGCCTGACGGCGCCGGGTGCGGCGGACGGGCACGGCGCGCCGCAGATGCTCCAGGGAGTCGCGTGAGGGCGCGAGGTCGTCGACCGCGCGGTGCATCAGCAGTCGCAGCGCGACTTCGTCCGTGTCGTCGGAGCCGGGACCGCCGAGCGGGGACCCACCGGCCTCCGACCCACCTGCGCCGTCCGCGTCACTCGCGGCCTCCGGGCCGTCCGCACCGTCGGCGTCGGGCGCGTCGGCGTCGGGTGCGTCGGCGCGCGGCGCGGTCTCGTCCGCCGTCACATCATCGGGCTCGGGCCCGGGCCCGTGTCCGTCCCGCCGGTCGGGGTTCCCCGGGTCCGGCTTCCGTGTGCTGTCGTTCATGCCGGAGCCTCCATGGCGACGCGAAGCGCCGCGATGCCACGCGAACCGTACGCCTTGACCGAGCCGAGAGATATCCCCAGCGTCTCGGCCACCTGGGCCTCGGTCATATCGGCGAAGTAGCGCAGCACGAGGACCTCGCGCTGGCGGCGCTGCAGTCCTCTCATCGCCTTGATCAGTTGGTCGCGCTCAAGCTGTTCGTACGCCCCTTCCTCGGCACTGGCCATATCGGGCATCGGCTTCGAGAGCAGCTTCAGCCCGAGGATGCGGCGGCGCAGCGCGGAGCGGGAGAGGTTGACGACCGTCTGCCGCAGATAGGCGAGGGTCTTCTCGGGGTCCCGGACTCTCTTGCGCGCCGAGTGAACACGGATGAACGCCTCCTGCACGACGTCCTCGCAGGACGCGGTGTCGTCGAGCAGGAGCGCGGCGAGACCCAGCAGCGACCGGTAATGGGCGCGGTAGGTCTCGGTGAGGTGATCGACTGTGGTGCCCGCTGCCATCGCGTCGTCAGTGTCCTCGCGCCCCGTCGTGATGTGCGCGGGGCGAGCAGCCGGCCATGGCGCGATCACCGGCATACCGCTCGGCGAGCGCCGCCGCGGGGGTTGAACCGCCGCGCCGCCGCGCCCAGGAACCGTTGCGATGCCGAATACCTCTGCCACGTCTGTTGGACACGCTGCCCCCTGTCAGGGTTGTACGCGAGAGGCACTGCGTTTGACGATGCATCGAATGCCCCCATACGCACCAACTCTTCCCCTATGCCCCGGTTTTCCACAGCGCCCCGCCAAAGGGCGGCTGGAAAGACGCTCCCCGCACACCGCGGGTTGCGGCGTGCGGGGAACGAATTCGCCTGCCATGTCATCGGCCCAGGTCATCGGAGCCCGGCCGGTCACATGCGCACAGGATATTCACAAGCCGCCGTGAGGTGCGCTGCGGAAACGTCACTTTACGCCGTCGTCCCGCAACGGTGAGCGGCGGCCCAGGCGGGCGGCGGCCCCAGGGAGGGGAAGGCGGAACGAGTGGAGGGGGCGGGGCGTCAGGCTCCGGTGAACTCCGCGGCCACGACCTCCGCGATCTGCGCGGTGTTGAGCGCGGCGCCCTTCCGCAGGTTGTCCCCGCAGACGAACAGCTCCAGCGCCTTCGGGTCGTCCAGCGAACGCCGCACCCGGCCCACCCACGTCGGATCGGTGCCCACGACATCGGCCGGGGTGGGGAATTCGCCCTCCGCCGGGTTGTCGCAGAGCACCACACCCGGCGCGGCCGCCAGGATCTCGTGCGCCGCCGCCACCGTCACCTCGTTCTCGAACCGCGCGTGCACGGCGAGCGAATGCGTGGTGATGACGGGAACGCGCACGCAGGTCGCGGTGACCCGCAGCTCGGGCAGGCCCAGGATCTTGCGCGACTCGTTGCGCACCTTCAGCTCCTCGGAGGACCAGCCGTCCTCCATGAGCGAGCCCGCGAACGGCACCACGTTGAGCGCCATCGGCGCGGGGAACGGGCCGGTCTCGCCGACCGCGCGCCGTACGTCCCCGGGATGCGTGCCCAGGTCCGTACCGGCGACCAGCGCCAGCTGCTCGCGCAGGGTGTCGACGCCTTCCTTGCCCGCGCCGGAAACCGCCTGGTACGAGGAGACGATCAGCTCGCTCAGCCCGAACTCGGCGTGCAGCGCGCCCAGCGCGACGATCATCGACAGGGTGGTGCAGTTGGGGTTGGAGATGATGCCGCGCGGGCGGACCCGTGCCGCGTGCGCGTTCACCTCCGGGACGACCAGGGGGACGTCCGGGTCCATCCGGAAGGCACCGGAGTTGTCGACGGCGACCGCGCCCTTGCCGACCGCGATCGGTGCCCACTGCGCCGAGACCTCGTCCGGCACGTCGAACATCGCGACGTCGACGCCCTCGAACGCCTCCTCGCTCAGTGCGACGACCTCGACCTGCTCTCCCCGGACGGTCAGCTTCCGTCCGGCGGAACGCGGTGAGGCGATCAGCCGGATCTCGCCCCAGATGTCCGCGCGCTCGGAGAGGATCGAGAGCATGACGGTGCCGACGGCGCCGGTCGCGCCGACGACAGCGAGCGTCGGCTTCCGGCCACCGGCGGCACCGCCAGCACGTGTCATCGGCCGGTCCCTCCGTACACGACGGCCTCGACGCTGTCACTGTCCAGGCCGAACGCGCTGTGCACGGCGACGACCGCGTCCTTCACGTCATCGGCGCGGGTGACCACCGAGATGCGGATCTCGGACGTCGAGATCAGCTCGATGTTGACCCCGGCGTTCGACAGCGCCTCGAAGAAGGTCGCGGTGACGCCCGGGTTGGTGCGCATACCGGCACCGACCAGCGAGATCTTGGCGACCTGGTCGTCGTAGCGCAGCGAGTCGAAGCCGATCACGGTCTTCGCCTTGGTCAGCGCCTCCATCGCCTTGTGGCCGTCCGTCTTGGGCAGCGTGAAGGAGATGTCGGTCAGACCGGTCGACGCGGCGGAGACGTTCTGCACCACCATGTCGATGTTGATCTCCGCGTCGGAGATGGTGCGGAAGATGGCCGCGGCCTCACCCGGCTTGTCCGGCACGCCGACGACCGTGACCTTCGCCTCGGACGTGTCGTGCGCGACCCCGGAGATGATCGCCTGCTCCATGCCTTCTTCTCCTTCTGGCGCTTCCGGCCTGCGCACCCAGGTGCCGACATGACCGGAGAAAGACGACCGCACGTGGATCGGGATGTCGTAACGGCGCGCGTACTCGACGCAGCGCAGATGCAACACCTTGGAGCCGCTCGCCGCGAGCTCCAGCATGTCCTCGTACGGAATCTCGTTGATCTTGCGAGCCTTCTTCACCACGCGCGGATCGGCGGTGAACACGCCGTCCACGTCGGTGTAGATCTCGCACACCTCGGCCTCCAGGGCCGCGGCAAGGGCCACCGCGGTGGTGTCCGAGCCGCCCCGGCCGAGCGTGGTGATGTCCTTGCTCTCCTGGGACACGCCCTGGAAGCCCGCGACGATCGCGACGGCGCCCTGCTCGACCGCGTCACGGATGCGGCCCGGGGTGACGTCGATGATCCGCGCTTTGTTGTGGACCGCGTCGGTGATGACTCCCGCCTGGCTGCCGGTGAACGACAGCGCCTCGTGACCCAGGTTTTTGATCGCCATCGCCAGCAGGGCCATGGAGATCCGCTCACCCGCGGTCAGCAGCATGTCGAACTCGCGGCCGGTGGGGATCGGGGATACCTGCTCGGCGAGATCGATCAGCTCGTCCGTCGTGTCGCCCATGGCGGAAACCACGACAACGACCTGGTGGCCGTTCTTCTTGGCTTCCACGATTCGCTTGGCAACCCGCTTGATGCCCTCGGCATCGGCAACGGAGGAGCCTCCGTACTTCTGCACGACAAGGCCCACGTGCGCTCCTCGCAGCTCTCAATAATGCGGTCGGCTCATTTTAACGAGCGGCCGGAATTTGCCGTTCCAAATGTCACATGGCGAGACACATGCCTCACTCAGTGATCAGCTGGACCAGGGGGACCAGGAGGATCAGGCGGTACATCGTCCAGGTACCGGCGTCTCTCCCCGCATCCCACACCACTCGCTCAGCGACGAACCCTGCCCGCTTCCGGGCGATGCATACAGGAACGTAATTCAGCTCACAGAGGGGGACGGGGGGTGGACAGGCGGTGGACGATCACTGAGACGGCCCTGCGCACAGGCTTGCGCGCCGTGGCGGGGCCGGTCCGGGGACCGTTTTCGCACCGTCTCCGGACCCAGGGCTGGTGCCCGCCTCAGCAACCGTCCGGCGCCGGCTCAGCACTGGCTCAGCACCGGCTCAGCGCTGGACGGAGCGGATGCCGAGCGGTGCCGCGATCTCGGCCGCCATGACCCGTCCCGCCGCCTCGGCGAGCTCCTCGTCACCGCCGGAGGCACCGGTGTCCGTGTCCAGCCCGTCCAGCTCGTCCAGCGGGCTGTCCAGCCGGACGTGCGCGACGAGCGACTGGAGGGCGCGCAGCGCGGCGGAGGCCATCGTTCCCCAGTTGGACAGATAGGAGAACTGCCACCACCACAGGGCCTCGTTGATCCGGCCCTCGCGGTAGTGGGCCATCCCGTGCCGCAGATCGGTGATGATCCCGGCCAGGTCGTCGGAGATCCGGCTGGCGACGGGCTCGGCGCGCGGTACGTAGGGGTCGAAGACCTCCGAGTACACATCGACCGGCTCCAGCAGCTGGGCGAACCGCTCCCGCAGCTCGTCGACGTCCGGCTCGGGACCGGTGTCGGGCTCGTACCGCTCGTCCGGGACGAAGTCCTCGTGCGCCCCGAGCCGCCCGCCCGCCAGCAGCAGCTGGGACAGTTCGAGCAGCAGGAACGGCACAGCGCTGTCCGGTTCGTCACCCTTGGCGACTTCGGTGACCGCGACGATGAAACTCTCGATCTGGTCGGCGATCTGGACCGCGAAGTCGTCCGGATCCGGATGGGCGTCGTGCAGCGTTGCGTCAGACATCGAGAAGTCTTCTCCCTTCGAAGGCACGACCCAGCGTGACCTCGTCGGCGTACTCCAGGTCCCCCCCGACTGGGAGACCACTGGCCAGGCGTGTGACCTTCAAACCCATGGGTTTGACCATGCGCGCGAGGTACGTGGCGGTGGCTTCGCCCTCCAGGTTCGGATCGGTGGCCAGGATGAGTTCGGTGACCGTCCCGTCCGCGAGCCGGGCCAACAGCTCCCTGATCCGCAGATCGTCCGGTCCCACACCCTCGATCGGGCTGATCGCTCCGCCGAGCACGTGGTAGCGACCGCGGAACTCGCGAGTCCGCTCGATCGCCACCACATCCTTCGGCTCCTCGACCACACAGATGACCGCCGGGTCGCGGCGCGGGTCCTGGCAGACCCGGCACTGCTCGGACTCGGCGACGTTCCCGCACACCGCGCAGAACCGCACCTTGTCCTTGACCTCGGTCAGCGCGTGAGCGAGGCGGCGGACGTCGGTCGGCTCGGACTGGAGGATGTGGAAGGCGATCCGCTGAGCGCTCTTGGGACCGACGCCGGGCAGCCTGCCCAACTCGTCGATCAGGTCCTGGACCACGCCCTCGTACACGCCTTCATCCAATCTCGCGCCGCCGCGCGGTGGCTGTACTTCATATGAATATTCGAAATATTCAGTTTCTCCGCCCGGACGGAGCCGTGAGGCTCCGGTGGAGCACCCCGAGCCGACCCCCGATCCCGTCCCCCGTTTCGCGGCCTCGGGCCCTCAGGCGCTCAGGCCCTCGGTGCTTCGACGCCTCGGTGCCTCAGAAGGGGAGGCCCGGCATTCCGCCCAGCCCCTGGGCGAGCGGGCCGAGCTTCTGCTGCTGGAGCTCCTGCGCGGCGTGGTTCGCGTCGCGGACGGCCGCGACGACGAGATCCGCGAGGGTCTCCGTGTCCTCAGGATCCACGGCCTTGGGATCGATGACCAGGCCCTGGAGCTCACCGGCACCGGTCACCGTCGCCTTCACCAGACCACCGCCCGAGGAACCCTCGACAGGGGTCCGGGCCAGCTCCTCCTGGGCCGCGGCGAGGTCCTGCTGCATCTTCTGAGCCTGCTGCAGCAACTGCTGCATATTCGGCTGCCCACCACCGGGGATCACGGCTTCGCTCCTGGCTGTCGACGGTCGTTCTGTCGTTCCTTCGATAGCCCGAGCCTACGTGCTCGGAGGGCACCTCGCTCTACGCCGTACGGAGGAGAGCCGGGGGTGGGGGTCATACGGAATGGCGAGGCGGCGCGGGGCCCTCGCCGACGCCGTGGCAAGGGCCTCCCGGGCCCGTGGCGCGGGGCCCGGCGGCCCTCTCAGGGGGCGTACGGGGTACCGCGGCGGCGCCCTGGGGCGGGGCGGTCGCGGAGGCGCGCGAGGGGGCTCCGTCGCGGGCCCCGGTGGCGGCGGCGAGGGAACCGCGGTAGGGGCCGCCACCTGTCGTGGCCTCGGGGCGGAGGCGCGGGTCCGGGACCGGGGGCCGGAGGGAACGGAGGCGGCCCGGGGCCGGGGCCAGGGGGCCGGAGGGAACGGGGGCGGCCCGGGGCCGGCCTACTCGTTCACGATCTCGTCGATGACCGTGGCGCCCAGCTCGCGCACGATGAGGTCGTGCCCGCTCAGCGCGGTGTCGTCGAGATCCGGATCGTCCTCGGCCGGGACGTCGTCCTCCGGCGGGATGGGCGGCGGTTCGGGCTCCCGGTACGCCGATGACTCGGCGGGCGGGCCCCCTGCCCCGGGCCGGGGGGCGGACTCGGGCGCGGTGGGCGCGGGAGCGCTCGGCCGGGGCGCGGACGGCTGCGGCGCCGCGGGCTGACCACCGCCGAAGCCACCGCCCGCGGGACCCGCGCCACCTCCGCCGAAGCCACCGGCGTTGCCGGAACCGCCGCCGTAGCCGCCACCGGGTCCACCGGAGCCGAATCCGCCGGAACCTCCCGGACCGCTCGCACCACCGGCACCGCCACCGCCGGAGGGATCGACGATGGCCTCGATCCGCCACTGCACACCGATGGCATCGCTGAGGGCCTGCCGCAGCACGTCCTCGCTGCCACCACTGACGAAGCTGTCGCGCGCACCGGCGTTGGAGAAGCCGATCTGGAGGGTGGTGCCGTCGAACCCGGACACCGTGGCGTTCTGACTCAGCAGGATCCAGGTGAAACGACGGCGGTTCTTGACCGCCTCCAGGATGTCCGGCCACATCTGGCGGACCTGGACCGCGCCTTGAGCCATGTTCGGCGCGTTCTGCGCCGGGGCCGCGGGAGCGGCGGGGCCGGTGGACTGCTGGTGAGGTGCGGGGGCGGACGGCTGGGCGGGCGGGGCGCCGCCACCGGCCGGGGCGGCCGTGGGCCAGCCGCCGGGCTGGCGGCCCGAGCCCGCGCCGTCCGCCCCGGGGCGGGCACCGCCGGAACCGGGCGACGAGGCGGTGGGCCAGGCACCGGGCCGGCCCGCGGCGGCGGGGGCGGGCGCGGAGGGCGCGGGCGCGGACGGCGCCGCGGGTGCCGCGGCCGCCGGGGGCTGCTGGGCGCCGGAGGGCCATGTGCCGGGGGCGGGCGCGGACGGCTCCTCGGGTCCTTCCGGTCCGGGAGAAGCGGGAGCCTCGGGGGCAGGCGCCTGGGCCGCTGGAGGCGCCGGGGGCTGAGCCGGGGCCGGACCCCGGCCGCCCATCGCGGCGCGCGCGGCGGCCGGCCCGGCTCCCGGATCGACCGGACCATGGGCATCGGGTCCGGGGACATAGCCCATCCCGGGCGAAGCGGCGGCCGTCGCACCACCGGCGGCGGCCATGCCGCCGCCACCGCCGAGACCGCCCGCCAGGGCGCCCCGCTCGAGCCGCTCGAGCCGCGACTGCACCGACCGCTCGTCGTCGAAGGCGGCGGGCAGCAGCACCCGCGCACAGATCAACTCCAGCTGGAGCCGCGGTGAGGTGGCGCCCCGCATCTCCGTGAGCCCCTCGTTGACGAGGTCGGCCGCACGGCTCAGCTCGGCACCGCCGAAGACCGACGCCTGCGCCTGCATCCGCTCGACCACATCGGCCGGGGCGTCGATGAGCCCCTTCTGCGCCGCGTCCGGCACGGCCGCGAGGATCACCAGATCGCGCAGCCGCTCCAGCAGATCGGCGACGAAGCGCCGCGGGTCGTTGCCCCCCTCGATCACACGGTTGACGACCTCGAAGGCGGCGGCGCCGTCCGTCGCCGCGAACGCGTCGACGATCGAGTCCAGCAGCGAGCCGTCCGTATAACCGAGCAGCGAGGTGGCCATGGCGTACGTCACACCGTCGTCGGCCGCGCCCGCGAGCAGCTGGTCCATGACCGACATCGAGTCACGGACGGACCCCGCACCGGCTCGCACCACCAGCGGCAGCACACCCTCCTCGACCGGAATGGCCTCCCGTCCGCAGACCTCGCCGAGGTAGTCGCGGAGCGTCCCGGGCGGCACGAGCCGGAAGGGGTAGTGGTGGGTGCGCGACCGGATGGTGCCGATGACCTTCTCGGGCTCGGTGGTCGCGAAGATGAACTTGAGGTGCTCCGGGGGCTCCTCGACCACCTTCAGCAGGGCGTTGAACCCCGCCGAGGTGACCATGTGCGCCTCGTCGATGATGTAGATCTTGTAACGACTGGACGCGGGCCCGAAGAACGCCTTCTCGCGCAGCTCCCGCGCATCGTCCACACCACCGTGGGACGCGGCGTCGATCTCGATGACGTCGATCGACCCCGGGCCGTTCCGCGCGAGGTCCTGACACGACTGGCACTCCCCGCACGGCGCCGGGGTCGGGCCCTTCTCGCAGTTCAGACAGCGGGCCAGGATGCGCGCGCTGGTCGTCTTGCCACAGCCCCGCGGACCGCTGAACAGATACGCGTGATTGACCCTGTTGTTGCGCAGCGCCTGCTGCAACGGGCCGGTGACATGCTCCTGCCCGATGACCTCCGCGAAGGTCTCGGGGCGGTAGCGGCGGTACAGCGCGAGGGACGACACGCTTACGACGATATCGGGGCCCGCCGACAACCGAAGCCGCCCGCTCCCCCGCCCCCACAACGCAAGGGCCCCCCACGCACCCGCCAGAGCCCACTTACCCTTGCTGCCTTCCGGCCCTGGGGGAGTTCGGTGAGATAGCGCCACGTGAGGGGCTGGCCCCCACCCTAGCGGATGGATCCGGGTGGGAACGAGTTCGCGAGCACGGCATCCGGTCTTGTATTGTTCTCGGCGGAGGATTCGCCTAGAGGCCTAGGGCGCACGCTTGGAAAGCGTGTTGGGGGCAACCCCTCACGAGTTCGAATCTCGTATCCTCCGCCAGTGCCTCACCGGGCACGATGTCGAAGGGCCCCACCGCTCGCGGTGGGGCCCTTCGACATGTCGTGGTCTCATCTTTGGTCCCACTGGGCCGCGGAGGAGCCCCACAGCTTCTCCCCGACCATGATCGCGTCCACGATCACATCCGGGACGCCGAGCGGCAGCAGGACCGTTCCCGCAGTGTGACGTGCATCATGAAGAAGGCCGGGCGGAGGGGCCCGCCCCTCCCGCTGTTCCTCCTGGCGCTGCCGAAGCAGCTTGATCAACGGATCGGGGAGGCCGACCGTGCGCCGTCCGCGGCCGGTGGTCTACGTCGGCGCGGAACCGCCGCGGTGGTCGCGCCGGCGGCGGAATCTCGCGCGGTACTCCCGTGGCCGCTGCCCCGTGTGCCGGGCGAAGATGCCGCCGAACGTCCCGGTGTCGCGGTACCCGACCTCGCCGGCGATGTCCGTGACGGTCCTGTCGGTCGCCTCCAGCAGATGCGTGGCGCGGCGCACCCGGGCCTTGTGGAGGTACGCGAGGGGTGATTCGCCCGCCTCGTCGCCGAAGCGGCGGAGCATCGTGCGCGTGCTGACATGGAACTCACGGGCGAGCGCCGAGAGGTCGTAGCGTGCCGCGAGATCCTGGTCGAGCCGGCGTTTGACGCCCAGTGAGAAGTCCCTGCCCGTGGTCGGTATGAGCGCCGGGTCGACGTAGGGCGCCTGGGTGGAGCGTGCGTCGTCGACCAGGGCGATGCGCGCAGTACCGCGGGCGACACCGGGGCCGTCGTGTTCGCGTATCAGCTGGAGCGCGAAGTCGTACATGGCGCTGAACGCCGCCGTGGTCGTCACTCCGCGGTCCGTCACGACCAGGGCCTCCCGGCGCAGCCGCACATCGGCGTACCGCCGGGCGAACCGGTCCGCGTACAGCCACGACGTGGTGGCCTCGCGCCCGGCGAGCAGCCCGGCTTCGGCGAGCAGGTAGGCGCCGACGCAGATCGACACGACGGCGGTGCCCGAGGCCGCCTGCGCTCGGATCGCGGCGACCTCCGGGGCCAGCCGGGCGAGGGTCGCGTCGACATCGAGCGCGGGCGGCAGCTCGAAACCCGGCACGATCAGGACGTCCACGGGGCGTAGGGCACGGACGTCGAGGGACGATCCGCCGGACGCGGTCACCCGGCGGCGTGGCGAGACGACCGAGGTCTCGTAGCCCGGCCGGGGTTCCCCGTGCGCCGTCGCGACATGCGTGGCCATGGCCAGCAGGTCGGGCACGCCGTACACCTCCGAGGCGAAGCAGCCCGGGAAGGCCAGCACACCAACCCGCAGTGGACTCGGTGGACTCAGTGGACCCATACGCACCCCCGATCGCCGCTGAACGGTGGCGAGATTACCGGGATACCTGTCGATCCCGCCGCTTCCCAGGGGGTGAGCGGCTCAGCATCATCGTGCTCATGGCGATCAGAAGAGGGCAGCGCGATGACCCCCTGGACGACTTCACACGGCGGACCGTGACGGTCGACGGCATCGAAAAGACCGTGTATGTCACCGGGGTGGGTCCGGCGGTCGTCCTCATGCCGGAGATGCCGGGCATCAGCCCCGACGTCGCGCGGCTCGCGCGCTGGACGCGTGACGCCGGATTCTCCGTGTACCTGCCGTCCCTCTTCGGCGTCGACGGTGCCCACCCGCTCGCCGAGGCCCGCGACACCGTGGTCCGACGGGCCTGTGTCAGCGCCGAGTTCAGGGCGTTCGCCGGCGGTGGCACCAGTCCTGTCGTCGGTTGGCTGCGCGGGCTCGCCCGCCTCGCGCACGCCGAGTGCGGCGGGGCGGGGGTCGGGGCCGTGGGGCTGTGCTTCACCGGGAACTTCGCGCTGAGCATGACGCTCGAACCCGCCGTCATCGCCCCTGTGGTCAACCATCCGTCCCTGCCGCTCGACAGCGCCGGTGAGCTGGAGCTCGGCGACGAGGACGCGGTTGCCGTGGCCGAGCGGGTGGCCCGGGACGGGCTGAAGGTGCTCGCCTACCGCTTCGAGGGCGACACGTGGTGCACGGGGCGGCGGTTCGCCGCGTACCGGGCACTGCTCGGGGACGCCTTCGACGGCCGCGTACTCGACCCCCGGACGGCGCACCCGGATCCTCCGCCCTTCTTCCGCGATGTCGTCGGCTGCGCGCACAGCGTCGTGACGGCGCATCTCGTGGACGAGGAAGGTCATCCGACCCTGCGGGCCAGGGACGAGATCATCGCCTTCCTCGCCGAGCGGCTCGGGACACCGCAGGCGCCATAGACCGGCGATCCGCCACCCCACGGGGGTGGGCGGCGGATCGCCGTCGGTCCGGGACCGGGCCGGTCACTGGATGCCGAGGAGCCGCCGGGCGACGGCACGATATGGGCCACCCACGGCCGGGCAGGACCTACGAGCCGATCGTGCCGAAGCACCACACCCACGACCCGCAGGAGCGCCGCGGTGGAGAGCAGGTTGCAGCAGAGGCTCAGGGAGCGCAGGGAGAAGGCTGCCCTGGCGGAGATCGAGCGTGGGCTCGGTGAGCTGCGTACCGGACGCGCGGTGGACGCCCGCGCGATACCCGGCTGGGTCGCGGAGGCTGTCAGCCGGACGTGGGACATCTTCACGGAGCCGCAGGAGACGCTGCCCGATGACGTGCCGCCGGCCCGGCTCGACACGTGGGTCGAGGAGTTGCTCATCGCCCATGGCGTCACCGACCGCGTTCTCGTGGCGAGTCATCTCAGAAGCGTGCCGTGGCTGGAGTGTCATAGGCCCGCGCACGGATGGATGGCACAGGTCCGTGAGGCGATGGAGGAGCCGTGGATATTCCTCTCGGGAGCGCTCGACACGATCGTCGTCGTGACCGAGTCCGAGTACTTCTACGAAGCCCATATCGGTCGTGACGTCCGCACGGAAGACGGAGAATCCGACACGACGTGTCGCTCCGCGTCCGACGCCGAAAGCACCCGGGAATTGAAGGACCCGTAAACCACTCGCCGGAACAGTCCGGGCAGTGCGTTCACCGAGGCATTGACCGTGCTCGCGGAGCGCCGGGGTTCGATGGCGGGGAAGCCGGGTATACCGGGGAAGGCGTCCTGCGGGGTCGGTAGCGGTGGAGGCTCCCACCTCGGCGTATACCGCGGTTTCGGCGTCGGTGACGTGGACGGTGACTCCCGGTGGGACCGTCACCGCGCCCGCTCTTTACTCCACCCTCCATGGCCGGACGGAGCTCCATATCCGTTTCCTAGTGGTTTCCCCAGTAGCTCTTGCCGCAGGCAAGTACGGGGCCAGCGAAAGGAAATTGCGCGGCTAGCCTGGCACGCGCAATTGACCAAAGCATAGGAGAGCGCTCCATGAAGGCCCCACTCAAGCGAATTTTGGCCACTGCCATCGGCACGGTTGCCCTGTCCGCGCTCATTCCCATGAGTTCGGCGGCGGCGATCAGCCGTACGGAGTGCGGTAGCCGCACGGACTTCCTCAAAATCACCAACTACAATGGCTCCGCTTCGCTCTGCTACGCCAACTCGGGCGAGCGGAGTGTTCACATCTACGACGTGGACCACGTGAATTCGGGGAACAACCGGGTCGACGTCATTCTTGGCGGCACGAAGTACCACCTCGAGAAGAACCGGTCGATCGTCGACATCGAGGGCCTGGACCAGGAACTGACCTGGATCAAGATCTACTAAGGGCTTCCAGCTCTCAGGGGGCGTCGATGGCCTCCGCGATGTCCCGGACACGATGCCGGGTCGCGGGGGCCATCGGCCGGTCCACGGCCGTTGCGCCGCCTCGGAGAACCGCGAGAAAAAAGTTCGGGCCGCCATGTCGAGAACCCGCGTCCGGCTCCGTCCCCGGTGTGAAGGCGACCACAATGGGTCGCACCAGCACCGAGGAGAACCACGATGGCCAAGTACCTGCTGCTGAAGCACTACCGCGGAGCCCCGGCACCGGTGAACGACGTTCCCATGGACCAGTGGACGCCGGAGGAGATCTCGGCCCACGTGCAGTACATGAACGACTTCGCGGCCCGGCTCGAGAAGACCGGTGAGTTCGTCGACGGTCAGGCGCTCGCCCCCGAGGGGGCGTGGGTCCGGTACGACGGAGAGGGCCGCCCGCCGGTCACCGACGGTCCGTTCGCCGAGACCAAGGACCTCATCGCCGGCTGGATGGTGATCGACGTCGACACCTACGAGCGCGCCGTCGAGCTGGCCGGGGAGCTGTCGGCCGCGCCGGGGAAGGGCGGGAAGCCGATCCACGAATGGCTCGAGGTACGTCCGTTCCTCACCGCGGCACCCACCGTCGCCGACTGCCACGCCGGTGGATGAGGCCCTGCTCCGAAGCCTCACACCAGGTGTCCTCGGGATCCTCGTCCGCCGCGGAGCCGACTTCGCGGCGGCCGAGGACGCCGTCCAGGACGCGCTGGTCGAGGCGGTCCGCGTCTGGCCCGCCGACCCACCGCGGGACCCCAAGGGCTGGCTGGTCACCGTGGCCTGGCGGCGGTTCCTCGACGCGACCCGGGCGGACGCCGCCCGCCGCCGGCGTGAGGACCTCGTCGACGAGGAGCCGGAACCCGGTCCCGTGCCCTCGGTGGACGACACGCTCCGGCTGTACTTCCTGTGCGCCCATCCGTCGCTGACGCCGTCGTCCGCGGTCGCGCTCACCCTGCGCGCCGTGGGCGGGCTCACCACCCGCCAGATCGCCCGGGCCTACCTGGTGCCCGAGGCGACGATGGCGCAGCGCATCAGCCGTGCCAAACGCACCGTCTCGGGCGTGCGGTTCGACCAGCCCGGCGATGTGGCGACCGTGCTGCGCGTTCTCTATCTGGTCTTCAACGAGGGCTACTCCGGTGATGTCGACCTCGCCGCCGAGGCGATCCGGCTCACCCGGCAGCTCGCAGCCGTGATCGACCACCCCGAGGTGGCGGGGCTGCTCGCCCTGATGCTGCTCCACCACGCCCGGCGCGCCACCCGGACCGCGCCGGACGGCAGCCTGGTGCCGCTCGCCGAGCAGGACCGCGGCCGGTGGGACACCGGGGCGATCGCCGAGGGCGTCGGGATCCTGCAGTCGGCGCTCGCCCGTGACCGGCTGGGGGAGTTCCAGGCCCAGGCCGCGATCGCGGCGCTCCACGCGGACGCGCCCACCGCCGGGGAGACCGACTGGGTGCAGATCGTCGAGTGGTACGACGAGCTCGCGCGGCTGACCGACAACCCGGTCGTCCGGCTCAACCGCGCGGTGGCCGTCGGAGAGGCCGACGGACCGCGCGCCGGACTGGCGGCGCTCGCGGAGCTGGACGACTCCCTGCCCCGCCACACCGCGGTGGCGGCCTATCTCCACGAGCGGGACGGAGACCTGGCGACGGCGGCCCGGCTGTACACCGAGGCGGCCCGGAAGGCGCCCAGCCTCACCGAACGGGACCACCTGACACGCCAGGCCGCCCGGCTCAACACCCGCCCGTCCCGCTGACGGGCCGCACCCGCCCGCCTCCCGGGGGCCGCCGGACCGGACGCTCCCGCCCCCCAGCGCCCGGGCGCCGGGCGCGTCAGGCCGGGGTCCCGGCCGCCGCACCCGCGGCGGGAGCCGTCTGCCGCACGATGCGGCGTCGCCGGACCGGTATCCCGAGCGTCGGGTTGGCGACGCTCCAGGCGGCGCCCTTGCAGACCAGTTCCTTGTAGGCGGCGGCGAGCCGTCCCGTCAGGGCCGCCCGGACGGCGCGGTCGTCCGCGGTGACGTACTGGATCAGCCCTTCCCGGCGGCCCAGCGACACGCACTGGTTGAAGTAGCGCGGCGTTGCGTCCGGCGTCTTCCCCCCGGTCAGCCGCGCCGCGATGGCGTCGGCGGCCTGCCATGCCATCGGGGTGCCCGAGGCGCATGACATGCGCAGCGGCTTGTCGCCGGGGCCCATCGCCATGGCGGCGTCGCCGACGGCGTACACATCCGGGTGCGAGACCGAGCGCATGGTCCCGTCGACCACGATCTGGCCGGTGCCGGTGACCTCCAGGGTGGTGGCCCGGGCGATCGGGTGGACCGCGAAACCGGTGGTCCACACGGTGACCGCGGCCGGGACGGACGTACCGTCGGCCAGGGTGACGCGGTCGGCCCCGACGCCGGTGACGGCGGCGTGCTCGTGCGCGGTGATGCCCAGCTCGGCGAAGACCTTCCGCAGGTGATCGCGGCCCTTGGGGGAGAGCCAGTCGCCCAGGCCGCCGCGGGCGGCGAGGCTGACGTCGAGCTCCGGGCGGGCCTCGGCGATCTCGGTCGCGGCCTCCAGTCCGGTGAGGCCGCCGCCGACCACGACCACGGACTGTCCGGCGTCCAGCCGGGCCAGGCGCTCGCGCAGCCGGAGCGCTCCGGCGCGGCCCGCGATGTCATGGGCGTGCTCGGCCGTGCCGGGGACGCCCTGGTCGTCCCAGCCGCTGCCGAGGGCGTACACGAGGGTGTCGTACGCCAGCTCCTCGGCACCGTGGGCGGCGGTGACCGCGACGGTCCGGCGGTCGACGTCGACACCGGTGACCTCGGCGAGCTTCAGGGTGACGCCGGTGCCCGCGAACATCGCGCTCAGGGGCCGGGGCGCCAGCTCCTGGCCGACGGCGAGCTGGTGCATCCGGACGCGCTCGACGAAGTCGGGCCCGGCGTTGACGAGGGTGATGGCGACGTCTTCGCGGTGCAGCCGCTTGGCGAGGCGCCCGGCCGCGATGGCTCCGGTGTATCCGGCTCCGAGGACGACGATGCGGTGCTGCATTTCTGACTCCTGTCGTGGACGGATTCGCCCCTTGAACCGGGCGGCCCGCCGATTCCTGACAGGATCGCGATGTGAAGCACCTCACATCGCGGTCAGAAGGCCGTGAGCAGGGGTTCCCCGTGGTCCCCGGACGCCCAGCGCTCCGTCGCGCGCTCCAGCTTGTCGGGGTTGGCCTGGTTGCGGAACGCGGCGATGCCGTCGGTGGTGATCTCCAGGCACATGACGCCGACGACCCGGTCGCCGACCACCACCACAAGGGCCGGGCCCCCGTTGGCGGTCGTGACGTGGATGTCGGGCGAGCCGCCCACCAGGGCGCGCTTGGCCTGGCTGGGTTTGAACAGGCCCCGCATGAACTTCGCCACCGCGAGGGCGCCCTCGAACGCCTTGGTGCGGGCCGGGACCTTCCCGCCGCCGTCGCCGACCGCGAAGGAGTCCTCGGTGAGCAGCCGCACGAGCGGCTCGGTCCGGCCGCTGGTGGCGGCCGCGAGGAACTCGTCGATGATCCGCCGGGCGGTCTCCTCGTCGACCTCGGTGCGTGCCTTGCCCTCCGCGACGTGCTTCTTGGCCCGGTGGAAGATCTGCTGGCTGGCGGCCACGCTGATGTCGAGGATCTCGGCGATCTCCCCGTGCGGGTAGGCGAAGGCCTCCCGCAGCACGTACACCGCCCGCTCGTCGGGGGAGAGCCGCTCCAGCAGGGCAAGGACCGCGTACGAGACCGATTCGCGCTGTTCGGCGGTGTCGGCCGGGCCGAGCATCGGGTCCCCGGCCAGCAGCGGCTCGGGGAGCCACTGGCCCACGTAGGTCTCGCGCCGCGCGCGGGCCGAGGTGAGCTGGTTGAGGCACAGATTGGTGAGGACCTTCGTCAACCAGGCCTCGGGGACCTCGATCCGGTCGACGTCGGCGGACTGCCAGCGCAGGAACGTCTCCTGCGCGGCGTCCTCGGCCTCGCTCGCGGAGCCGAGGAGCCGATAGGCGATGGCCTCCAGACGGGGCCTGGAAGCCTCGAACCGCTCGACGTCGTTCATGGTCAGGGCCATGGCCCGGATCCTAGTCCGGCCCGGCGGCGGCGGAGAGGGGTTCAGTCGTCGTCAGGTCGCCGGGGACGCGCCGGGCCCAGGGCCTCCCACAGGCGGCGCGGTTCGTTCCGCCGCTTCCGGTCCGCCCTGCGGGAATGCGCGGGGAAGGACGACCGGTGGAGGGCCCGGGCGTGGTGCTCCGGGCCCTCATGGCGGCTAAGAGGCCGTGTTCACCAGACGCTCGTACTGCTGCGAGAAGCGTTCCAGCGGGTCACCCTCGGCGTTCCAGGGCCAGGGGGTCGCCACGCCCGTGGTGGCGCGGAGTGCGGTCGCGGCCTCGTCCATACGGACGGACTTGACCAGGGCGAAGGCCAGGACGTTGAGGTCGGCCAGGGCCGTCGCGTGGCGGAAGAAACCGGGGCGGGGCCAGTCCTGGGCGGCGCGGTCGAGGACCGAGGCCACTTCGGGGCGGCGCCAGTGGTCACCCGCGCTGATCGCCGCCAGCCCGCCGGTGGCCACGGCGCGCTGGTGGCCGCGGACGATCGAGGTCATCTCCAGTCCGGCGGCGGGGGCGTCGGCGGGCATGCCGTAGCGGATCGAGTCGAGCAGATCGACGACCTGCACGGTGGAACCGCATTCGTCCGGGGAGAGATAGCCCAGCGCCTGGAGGTGCGCCTCGCGGTTCCAGGGGTCGCGGGCCTTGATCTCCTTCCAGACCGCGGACAGTTCCTGGTAGGGCCGTCGCTCATGGCGCAGCGTGGCCAGGTACACCACCCACGGGGTGGGGTCGGCGGGGAGCAGATCGGCGGCCTGGAGACAGGTGGCGCGGGCCTCGCCGAGATCGGCGGAGGAGCCCTGCCTGCCCGCCTGGACCAGCTCCGACCAGGCGTGCAGCAGTAAGGCGTGCTGGTCGCGCGGCTGGTGGCGGCGCCAGATCCCGGGCAGCGCCCGCCCGGCGGCCGCGGCGAGCACACCGAGCCGGTGTGCCTTGCGGTCCCAGTCCTCCCCGGCGTCCTCGATCACCCGGGACACCTGGGCGGTCACGGTGGTGTCGAGTTCACCGCGGACCCAGCTCTTCCCGAGGCGCTGCCGGACGCGGCCGAGGGGGACGTCGTCGAGTTCGGGGGCCAGACGGGGGCGGCTGCCCTTGCGTCGTCTGAAGACGGGCATCTCGGTCGGCGACCTTCCAGTGGTGGGGGGAGGCCGGCGGTGTGCCCCCGCACACCGCCGGCCCTCGGGTGTTCACCCCGGCCGCCGCACTTCGGCTACCGGGCCGTGGCGCTGTCCTCCTCGGTGGCGGTGGCGGTGGCGATTCCCGCGGCGTCGTCGGCGGAGGCGGTGGCGGTGTGCGGGCGGATGCGCTCGCGGACCAGTGCGATGGCGACCACCAGGGCGGCGATCAGCACGGACAGCAGCACCTGGATCCTTCCTCCGCCCTCACTGTCGTCGGTGAGCATGTAGACGAGCACAAACGAGATCATCCCGATCGTCACCCACGTGAGATAGGGGAACAACCACATCCGCACCAAGAGCTTCCTAGGATCCTCGCGAAGGATGATGCCCCGCATCCTCAGCTGGGAGAAGCAGATCACCAGCCACACGAACAGCGCGACGGCACCGGAGGAGTTCAGCAGGAACTGGAACACGGTCTCCGGCCACATGTAGTTGAAGCCGACCGCGACGAACCCGAAGACCACCGAGGCGAGGATCGCGGTCTGCGGGACACCGCGGGAGTTGGTCCGGGCGAAGGCCGCGGGGGCGTCGGCACGCTGGCCGAGCGAGAAGGCCATCCGGGAGGCGGTGTAGAGACCGGAGTTGAGGCAGGAGAGCACGGCGGTCAGCACGATGACGTTCATGACCTGACCGGCGTGCGGAATGCCCATCACGTCCAGCGCGGCGACGTAACTGCCCTTGTCCGCGATGGCCTTGGAGTCCCACGGCAGGACGGACACCACGACCAGGATCGAGCCGAGGTAGAAGACGCCCACCCGCCAGATCACGCTGTTGGTGGCCTTGGTGACCGCGCGCTGCGGGTTCTCGGACTCACCGGCGGCCAGCGTGACGATCTCGCTGCCCATGAAGGAGAAGACCACCAGCAGCACGCCGTTGAGGATCGCGCTCGGACCGTGCGGCAGGAAGCCGCCGTGTTCGGTGAGGTTGCCGAAGCCGCTCGCGGCGCCCTCGGAGCCGGGCAGCACACCGGCGATGGCCAGGGAGCCCAGGATGATGAAGGCGGCGATGGCGACGACCTTGATGCCCGCGAACCAGAACTCGAACTCGCCGAAGGAGCCGACCGACGCGAGGTTCGTGGCGGTCAGCAGGACCATCACGATCAGCGCCCAGGCCCACTGCGGAACGGACGGTACCCAGCTCTCCAGGATGACCGCGCCCGCGGTCGCCTCCACGGCCAGCACCACGACCCAGAAGAACCAGTACAGCCAGCCGATCGAGAAGCCCGCCCAGCGGCCGAGCGCCCGGTCCGCGTAGGCGGAGAACGAGCCGGAGGTGGGGTTGGCCGCCGCCATCTCGCCGAGCATCCGCATCACGAACACGACCAGCGCGCCGACCAGGGCGTAGGACAGCAGGATGCCGGGGCCGACGGCGTCGATACCGGACGCGGAGCCGACGAAGAGGCCCGCGCCGATGACACCGCCGACAGCGATCATGGACAGATGGCGGTTCTTGAGACCGCTCTGGAGCCCCGATCCATGCGGGGCGCCACCGCCCGGAGGCCCGGCGGAGCCGGCGGGCGAGGAGGGAGAAGCCACGGAAGCAGGGGGACGTGCAGTCATCTCGACATCCATTGCGTGGTGGGTGGGCGTTTCGGGGGTCCGGCGGCCGGGGCGCGGCGATCGGCGGTGCGCATGAGAGGGAAGACCGGCCGGTGAGTCCGGGCTCGGGTCCGCGGGCCGGGGCCCGGAGTCAGGTTCCGGAGCCCGGGACCCGGAGTCCGGGGCCCGAGGTGCAGGCCCGGAAGGCCCGGGCGTGAAGCGGCTGTGCCGACGGGCGACGGCCCGTGTGTCCGCGGGTCGCTCGGCCTCCTTGCGGGAGCTCCTTGTGGGAGATGAACCACAGCGACTCGGGATGAATGTGCGCAAGCGTAGGCAGGGGTCCGCGGCGGCGTACCTGTGAAGTTCGCCAACATCCCGGCCGAGGACTGTGCGAACGGCCAATGCGGTCACGGGATGCCGTGGACTCCGGGGGTCCGGACACCCCGGCCCGGTGACCGGGACGGACCGGGGCAACGTACGGCCGCACAACGCGGCGGCCGCCACCTTGGCCCGCCGCACAGCATGCCGGGCCCCGCGGCCGCCCTAGCGTGAGGACCCGAGCCGCACCGGACGCAGGAGCCCCAGGGAGCACGCCATGGAAACGTACGAGGGCGGGGATCCGGGCCCCGGCGACCGGATCGTGGTCATCGGCGCCACGACCCTGGCACGGCGGGTCTGCGCGGCGGTCACGGAGAACGGCCGCCCCGTACAGCACCTCACCGCCCCCGACGACCAGGAGCTGCGCCGGGCGCTCGGGATACGGCCCGCCGGGGTCGCGGTGCTCGTCGGCGACGATCTGTCCGCCCTGCGCTACGCCCTGGCGGTACGGCACGTCTGCGACACCGTGCGGATCGTCGCCACGGTCTTCGACCGCACCGTGGCCCGGCAGCTCCAGTCGCTGCTGCGGCGGTGCGTGACGGTCTCCCCCGCCGACCTGCTGGCCCCGTCGCTGGCCGGGCCGTGTGTGGGACGCGGTGTGCTGGCGGTGTGGGACGACGGGCCGGACGGCCCGGTGGCGGTCGTCCGCCGGGCCGACGGCCGGCTGGCGCGCACGGCCTGGCGGCCGGCCGCGGCGGCGCGGCGGCGCGCCGTGTTCGGGCGGCTGCGCGGCCAGTTGCAGCCCCATGACGCGGACGCCCGGCTGCTGCTCATCGGACTGCTCGGCATCGCCGCGGTGCTGGCGCTGGACTGGCTGTGGCTGGTGACCGCCTTCCACCGGCCCGCCGGCACGGCCTTCCTGGAGGCCGCCCGGGTCGTCGCCGGGGTCGGACCCGCCGTTCCGCATGAGGGCCATCCGGGATACGAGGTGGTGTCCGGGGTGGCGATGCTGGTGACGGTCGGCTTCACCGCCCTGCTCACCGCGGGCATCGTGGACCGGCTGCTCGGCGCCCGGCTGGTGGGGGTGCTGGGGCGGCGGGTGCTGCCGCGGGCGGGGCATGTGATCGTCGTGGGGCTCGGACAGGTGGGGCTGCGGCTGTGCCAGACGCTCCGTCAGGTGGGGGTACCGGTCATCGGGGTGGAGCGGGAACCCGCCGCGCCCAACCTCCGGCTGGCCCGTGCGATGCGGATCCCCGTGGTGCTCGCGCACGGCGAGGACCGCGAGGTGCTCGCCCGGCTCGGCCTGGCCCGTGCGGACGCGCTCGCCGCGGTCGGTTCGGAGGAGCTCGACAACATCGCGGTCGCCGTGGCCGCCCACGGGGTGGCCCCGGAGGTCCGGGTGGTCCTGCGGGCCGGTGAGGACGAGGCGATCGCCGAGACCCGCGCACTGCTCCCCCTCGGTCTGACCCGCGACATCACCCGCACCAGCGCCGCCTATGTCACCGCTCGGCTGACCGGCCTCGCCCCGCGCCGCGTGGTGGCCGACGCCGACTGCGACTACGTCGATCTGCCGGACCGCGGTCTGACCGCCTGGCCGGTCCCGGCGCGCGACGACTGCGACCACGTCCCCGCCGCGCCGGTGGTGATCCCGGGCCCCGCCCCGTCCGGCAGGCCGTGACGGTCACCGTCACCTCACGGCCCGCGGCGGCAACGGGACAGCGGCCGCCCCGGCCCGGGGCCCGGGCTCAGCTCTCGGCCGGCGGGAGCCGGAGCTGGAGCATGGCCAGCAGGCGCTGGTCGGCGCGGGTGAGATCGAGGCCGGTGAGTTCTTCGGCGCGGCGGATGCGGTAGCGGAGGGTGTTGGGGTGGACGTGGAGTTCGGCCGCGGCCGCGCGGACGTCGCCGAACGCGTTCAGATAGGCCAGGATCGACGCCGCGAGCTGCCCCCGGTGGCGGGTGTCATGGTCGACGACGGCGGTCAGCCGGGGGTCACGGATCCCGGGCCGTTCGGCGAGCAGCCCGAGGATCTCGCTGACCAGCACCTCCGCCTGGATGTCCGGCAGCGCCGCGACCGTCGTGGCCACCCCGGTGCGCACCATCGCGTCGAGGATGCGGTCCGCCTCACGGCGTGAGCCGGGGACATCGGCAAGCCCCGGGACGATACGGCCGACCGAGCCGCGCAGCGGCAGGCCCAGGTGGCGGTGGGCCGCCTCGACGATCTCCTCGGCCCAGCTCCGCAGCGTCCCCAGGTCGATGCTGCGCGGAAGCTGGGGCAGCAGCACGTAGATGCGCTGGTCGAGCGGGGTGACCAGGGCGCTGCGATGACGGGCGGCGGTGTGGACGGAGATCAGGTTGGTGACCTCGGTCCGGGCCAGTTCCGGTCCGGTCGCCTCCGCGGTGCCGTAGGAGAAGCCGAGGACGGCGGCGGGGCGGCCCGGATCCACGCCCACGTGGGTCGCGAGCGGCTGCGGTCCGGTGCTGCCCTCCAGGAGTCCGGCCGAGAGGGTCGCGGTGAGCGTGACGTCGGCGGACAGCTCACGGCGCCGCCGCACCAGATGGAGCGCGGCGACGCGGGCGGCCCCGGTGAGCGCCTGCTCGGAGCGCTCGGTCAGCGGTGCCGCGCCCTCCTGCACCCAGATGGTGCCGAGCTGCCGGTCGCCGGACCGCACCGCCACCGCGAGCCGGCGGCGGATGCCCAGTTCCGGGTGGCTGTCGATGGAGATGACCTCGTCGGAGGCGCGCAGCCGCTGGAACACGCCCCAGCGGCGCAGCCGGGACAGATACGCCTCCGGGCCCTGCCAGCCGAGGATGGAGAGCCGCCGCAGGTCGTCGACCTCGTCGGAGTCGGTGGAACGGGAGTACGCGAGCACGCGGTTGGCGGTGTCCTCGATGCTGACGATGCCGCCGGTGAGCACGGCGGTGGTCTGGGCGAGCGAGAACAGGTCGCCCTCGCCCTCCTCGTACCCCTCCGCGTCCCGGTCGAGCGGAATGTCCTCCAGCGCCGCGCGGGCCAGGGCGTCCACCTGTTCCCAGCGCGCCTCGCGCCGTACGGAGAGCAGGGCGACCCCGGCCTCGACGGCGGCCTCGGAGAGCGCCGCGGCCTGGCCGGGGCTGTCGACCTTGACCGCGACGGCGGCGGCTCCGCCGCGTCCGCCGGCCCGCAGCGCGGGAAGGGCGGCCCGGCCGCGGACGCCGATGGCGAGGACCAGTTCCGCGGGGTGGGCGACCGGTTCGTCCTCGGGGTCGAGCAGCGCCACACCGCGGATGGGTACGTCGAGCCCGGCGGGGGCGGCCTGGAGCTCCACCAGGGGTTCGCCGAGGGACATCAGCAGCTGGCGCAGGCTGACACCGCTGCCGGAGTGGAGCGCCCCGTCCGCTGGATCCATGATCGACGCCTCTTGCCGCTGGGGTCGGGGCCCGGCCTCGTACCGGACTGCCGTGCCGTCACGGACCGTGCCGCCGTGCACCGTGGTGCCACCGAACGTGGTGCCACCGCGCACCGGCGCGGGTCCGTTCCGCCGCACTGGGGGAACGACGCCCACAGTACTGATGTTTCCGGCCAGGGCAACCGCCCGCCACGATCCGGTCCGTCGCAGGTCAGCGGCGGTGTGCAACGGGCCGGTGGGCTACCGGGGAGTAGCCCGCCGGCCCCGTACGGGCCGGCACTCCGGCCACCGCGCTACCGCGCGTACGGCAGTCCCAGCTGTTCACAGACCTCCCGCAGGCACTCCTCGAAGACCGGCTCCATATCGGTGTAGGCGAAGTCCAGTTGATGGAGGACCTCCATGCACAGCAGCCCGTAGAGCCGGGACCAGCAGGTGAGACAGACGTGGACGGCCTCGGGCGGCAGCCGTCCGTCGAGCGATGTCGCGTAGGCGGCCAACTGCTCGTACAGCGAGGGGTCGAGCTCCCCGGGGGCGGGGACGGGGAAGGGCCGGGCCTCCCAGAGGGCGGCCACCTCGTCGAGCAGCACCCGTTCGAAGCGCTGCCCGGCCCGGTGGCGTGCGGAGCCCTCCCGCCGGTCGGACGGCGGGATGGGGCTGGCGAAGATCCAGCCGAACTCGGCGGGGTGCTCGGTCGCCCAGCCCCGCATCGCACGGCAGATGGCCGGCAGCCGCTGGCTGGACGGGCCGCCGGCGTGACCGTCACGGGCGGTCTCCATCCGCTCGGTGAGTTCCTGGAAGAAGTCCGCGGTCACCGCGCCCACCAGGGCTTCCCGGCTGGAGAAGTAGTGGTAGAGGGCGGGTCCGCTCATCCCCACCTCACGCGCCACGGCGTTGATCGTGACCGCCTCGGACCCGTGGGAGGTCAGCAGGAGGCGCGCGGCGGTGCGGATCTCCTCGAGGGTGGCCCGGCGGAGCCGTTCCCGTCGGCTTCCGGTCTGCGCAGCCATCCAATCGGCCCTTCTCTCCGTGGGGTTGGCGAGTGGACGCCGTTGACACTCTAAGGCATCTATGTTTGCTTAATGGCTCTAGAAACTTCTATAAGCAATAGAGGAAGAGGTCGCGAAGATGGCCGATCACCCGGTCGCGCGCCGCGGGCGGCGCAATCCCCTGGCCGGAGCGCTGGCCAAGTACACGCTGGACACGGTGGTCACCCAGGCCGGGCCGGTCACCCCGAGCATGCGACGGATCCTGCTGCGCGCCGACGCCCCCGTCCCGTTCACCTGGACACCGGGCCAGCACGTCCGCGTCCAGATCAACGACCCCCTGTCGATGGGCGGGATCCTGCGCCCGGGAGAGACCCTGCGCACCTACACCGTCTGGGAGTTCGACCCCGGGGAGCGCACCCTCGAACTGCGGGTCCACCTCTACGACGGTGAGGGCATCGGCCTGTCCTGGGCGCGGACGGTCGCCCCCGGGGACCCGGTGACGCTCTGGTGGCCGCAGGGGGACTTCGTTCTGCGCGAGGCGCCGTACCACCTGTTCGCCGGGGAGGAGACGGCGAGCGTGGCGTTCGCTCCGATGCTCCGCGCGCTCGGCCCCTCGGCCCGGGTGTACGGCGTGCTGGAGAGCGCGGGACCCGAGCACGACCCCCCGATGCCGGACCTTCCGGATCCGCTGCGCCGGGTCCATCGCGACGGCGCGTCCGCCGCCTCGTCCACCCTCCTGCGCGACGCGGTCGCCGCGCTCGGACTGCCCGCCGAGCCCGGGTTCGCGTATCTGGCGGGCGAGGCCCGGAGCTGCCGGATGGTCCGTGACCACCTGATACGTGAACGCGGCTGGCCGAAGTCCGCGATCGGGCTCAAGCCGTTCTGGGCACCGGGGAGGCGCGGACTCCACTGACCCCGCAGGACGAGCGCGGCGTGGGCATGCCGCCGTCCACCGACCGGTGGACAACGAGTTCAACCGGCCGGGCCTGTCAGCGGTGCCCCCTCGCTGACCAGGATCGATCCCATGAGAGAACTCCCTGTGCGGGCCGCCCGGCTGAGTGCCCGGTACCCCTGGCGGATGCTCACCGGCTGGCTGCTGTTCGTCGCGCTGTGCCTCGGTGTGGGCAGTGCCCTCGGCACGAACAAGGCCACCACCGAGGACTACCGGGTCGGCGAGGCGGGCCGGGCCGAGGCGATGGCCGCCGGGGGACAGCTGCAACGCAAGCCCGTGGAACACGTCCTGATCACCGCCCGTTCCGGTGCGCTGGACCGCGCCGCGGCCGGCACCGCCGCCCGCGAGGTGACCGAACGGATGCGGAAGCTGCCCGAAGTGACGGACGTGGCCGCGCCGGTCCGTTCGGCGGACGGCCGGGCGGTGCGGGTCGACATCACCATGAAGGGCGAGGAACTCGACAGCCAGGAGCATGTCGAAGCCCTGCTGGCCCGGACCGCGGAGGTGCAGCGGGACCATCCGGGACTACGGGTCGAGGAGACCGGAAGCCCCTCCATCGGCAAGGGAGTCGACGATCAGCGCGACAGCGATCTCGCCCTGTCCGAGACGATCACCGTGCCCCTCACCCTCCTCACCCTGCTGGCCGTCTTCGGCTCGGTGGTGATGGCGGGCGTACCGCTGCTGCTCGCGCTGTCCTCGATCGCCGCGTCCGTGGGGCTGTCCATGGTGGTCTCGCACCTCTCCCCGGACGCCGGGGTGGGCACCAATGTGATCCTGCTGATCGGGATGGCGGTCGGCGTGGACTACACGCTCTTCTTCCTCAAACGGGAGCGGGAGGAACGGACCCGCTCCGGGGGCGGGTTGGACACCGCGGCACTGATCGAGCTGGCCGCCGCCACCTCGGGCCGGGCCATCGTGGTCTCCGGGATCGCGGTCGCCGCCTCCACCGCGACCCTCTGGCTGGCCTCCGACGTGATCTTCTCCTCGCTGGCCACCAGTACCGTCCTGGTGGTCCTGGTCGCGGTGGGCAGTTCGCTGACCGCCCTGCCCGCCCTGCTGATGCTGATCGGCAGGCGCGCGGAGCGCCGGGCGGCCCGGAAGGCGGCCCGGGGCGGGCGGACCCGCGAGCGCCGGACGTCCCGCACCGGCGAAGGCCGGTGGTGGGCCGCGCTGATGCGCCCCGCGACCCGGCACCCGCGCCGGACGCTGTGTCTCTCGGTGCTGGTCATGCTCGGTCTTGCGCTGCCCGCACTCGATCTCCACCTGGGTGTGATGGACCGGGACACCCACTCCCGCGAGGTTCCCGCGATGCGGGCGTACGACCGGCTCAATGACACGTTCCCGGGTCTCCGCGTCACCCACCAGGTCGTGGTGCGCGCCGATCCGGCCCGTGCCGTGGACGTCCGCCGGGCCCTGACCGACCTCGGCCGACGCGCCGACGCCGACCCGCTGTTCGGCGGCAGCGGGACCCCGCGTACCTCGGCGGACGGGCGGATCAGCGTGCTGGAGCTGCCCGTGCCGCACTCCGGGGGTTCACGGCAGGCGCAGGACTCGCTGACCCACCTCAGGGAGGACTATCTGCCCTCCACCGTCGGGGCGGTGGCCGGGGCCGAGGCGGCGGTGACCGGCGATGTGCCGCGCGCCGTCGACTACCTCGACCACCAGAACGGCAAACTCCCGCTGGTGATCGGCTGTCTGCTGGTGCTCACCTTCGGGATGACGGTGTGGGCGTTCCGCTCGGTGGTCCTCGGACTGCTCGGGGTGGCGCTCAACCTGCTGTCCGCGGCCGCCGCGTTCGGTCTGCTGGTCCTGGTCTTCCAGGGCGACTGGGCGGAGGGGCTGCTCGGCTTCACCTCGACCGGGACGATCGGCTCC
The DNA here is from genome assembly GCF_056431485.1 of Streptomyces sp. NPDC045899. NCBI lineage: Bacteria > Bacillati > Actinomycetota > Actinomycetes > Kitasatosporales > Streptomycetaceae > Streptomyces > Streptomyces sp. NPDC045899. The sequence continues at coordinate 160,118 of NZ_JBWKKP010000013.1, read as the reverse complement.
AGGGTGCCGCTGTTCCTGTTCGTGATCCTCTTCGGGCTCTCGATGGACTACCAGGTGTTCGTCGTCAGCCGGATCCGGGAGGCGGCGCTGCGCGGGGCGGACATCCGCACCGCCGTACTGGAGGGACTGCGCAGTTCGGCGAGTGTGGTGACCAGTGCCGCCGTGGTGATGGTGACGGTGTTCGCCAGCTTCGTCCTGCTGCATCTGATCGAGATGAAGCAGATCGGGTTCATCCTGGCCACGGCCGTGCTGCTGGATGCCTTCATCATCCGGATCATGATTCTCCCCTCGGCCATGATGCTGCTCGGCCGGGCGAGTTGGTGGCCCTCGCGGCTGTCCCGGAAGGGCCCGGAGCCCGCCCCGCAGACCGCCGCGAAGACCGCCGCGCCCGGCTACGCGGAGATAGATTGACGCGCATGCTCCCCTGGTCAGGACGTGACACCCCCGGTCGGCCCGGTGCGTCCGGCACCTCCGGCGCGGCCACGGCCGGGGGTGCTCTCGGGGTGCCCACCGATCCGTTCTGGCTGCGGACCCTGCACCGCTGGAACACCGTCGGCTGGCTGCTGTTCGGGGCGGTGGCCCTGATCAGCGCGGTGACGGGGGAACCGGGCCGCCGCCGGCTGTGGTGGCTGGTGCTCGTACTCCTCCTGGCACTCTGCTACACGCTGCTGATGCGGTTCCCCGGCAACCGGATCCTGCGTCCGCACACCTATCTGTGGGTGCTCACCCTGGGCCTGGGCGTGCTGTCGTATCTGCGCGGCGGCTATGTGGCACTGTTCATCGTGGCGGTACCGCACTACTGGATGTTCGGCAGGACTCCCCGGGCATCGATCGCCCTCAGCGGGCTCGCCTCCGCGCTGACGGTGGCCGGGAGTTCGCTCCGGGAGGGCTGGGACACCCGGTTCTTCGGCTCGACCGTCGTCTCCACCACCGTGGTGTTCACGGCCAGTTGTCTGATCGGGCTGTGGATCCGGTCGGTTGTGGCACAGAGCGACGAACGCGCCCGGCTGCTGGCCGAGTTGGAACGCACCCAGGCACAACTGGCCGCCGCGCACCAGCGGCAGGGGGCGGCGGACGAACGCGAACGGCTCTCGCGAGAGATCCATGACACCCTCGCGCAGGGCTTCGCCTCCATCGTGGTCCTCGCCGAGGCGGCACGGGCCGGACTGGAGTCCGGCGAAGCGGACCGCAGCGGCCGTCAGTTGCGCTCGATCGAGAACACCGCCCGGGAGAACCTCGCCGAGGCCCGGGAACTGGTGGCCTCGGGACAGGGCCGTACGGTGACCGCGGGCCCGGCGGCCCATGCCCTGCGCCGCACCCTGGACCGGTTCGCCGAGGACACCGGTCTGGAGGTGACCGCCGAACTCGCGGACGTGGTCTGCGACCAGCCCACCCGGATCGCCTTGCTGCGCTGCGCCCAGGAGTCGCTGGCCAATGTGCGCAAGCACGCGGACGCGTCGGCCGTGGGCATGGTGCTCAGCGCGTACGACGACCGGGTCGAGCTGGAGGTCACCGACGACGGACGGGGGTTCGCCGCCGGCGGGGCGGGCGGGTTCGGGCTGAACGGGATGCGCAAACGGCTCGCGGAACTCGGCGGCGACCTCCTGGTCACCAGTTCCGTCGGCGACGGCACCCGTCTCCTCGCCATGATCCCGCTCATCGATGAGGTGTGAAGTGACAGCGGACAGACTCACGGTCGTCGTCGCGGACGACCACGCGGTGATGCGCGCCGGGGTGATCGCGCTGCTGGGTCCCGACGCGGGGATCGACATCGTGGGCGAGGCGAGCGACGGTGCCCACGCCATCGAACTCGTCGAACGCCACCGGCCCGACGTGGCTCTGCTCGACCTGCGGATGCCGGTCCTGGACGGGGTGGCCGCCACCACGGAGATCGTCGCCCGGCGGCTGGGCACCCGGGTCCTCATCCTGACCATGTACGACACGGACGCCGACATCGAGCGCGGGGTCGAGGCCGGTGCCATCGGCTACCTCCTCAAGGACACCACCCGCGAACAGCTGGTGGACGCCATCCGCGCGGCCTCCCGCGGGGAGACGGTCCTCGCACCGCGCGTCGCGGAGAAGCTGGTGGCCCGGATGCGCCGCCCGGCGCAGGCCGCGCTGACCGTACGGGAGCTGGAGGTCCTGGGCGCCGTCGCCGACGGACTGTCCAACGCCGACATCGGCCGGCGGCTGTGCATCGCGGAGGCCACGGTGAAGACCCATCTGCTGCGCATCTTCGCCAAGCTGGACGTCGACGACCGCACCCGCGCCGTGGTCATCGCCCTGGAGCGCGGGCTGCTCCCCCGGCAGGGCACGGGCTGAGGGCCCGGTCCCGGCACGGGTGCTCAGTTCAGCGGCGCCTCGGCGGGGGCGGGCACCGCGTCGGCGACCGGTTTGCGGAGCAGCAGCAGCGCCGCGTCGTCGTGCAGCCGTCCGCCCACGTGGTCCAGCAGATCGCCGTGGAGGGCGGCGAGGGTCTGGGACGGTTCGTCGCAGAGGTGCCGCGGCACCCGCTCCATCAGCGGGAAGTACTCCCGGCCGTGGTCCCGGGCCTCGATCACCCCGTCGGTGTAGAGCAGCATCTGGTCCCCGTCGTCGAACGGCACCAGCTGGAGGCTGGGCAGCTCACCGCCCAGGGACCCCAGCCCCAGCGGCGGGGCCGGGCGGGCCGGCTCGACGGCCACCACACCGGACCGGTTGACCAGCAGCGGCGGGGCGTGACCACAGTTGACGATCTCCATCCGGCCGGACCGCGGATATCCGGCGACCACGGCGGTGACGAAGTCGTCGGGGGCGAGGTTGCGCGCCAGGCTGCGTTCGATCCGGCCGACCACGTCCAGCAGATCGGGTTCGTCATAGGCGGCCTCGCGGAAGACACCGAGCACCAGGGCGGCGGTGGACACCGCGGGCAGTCCCTTCCCCCGGACATCGCCGACGATCACCCGCACCCCGTAGGGGCTGGAGACCAGCGCGTAGAGATCGCCACCGACCCTGGCCTCCGCTGCGGCGGCGCTGTAGCGGACCGCCACCTGGAACTGGCCGACCCGGGCGGGCACCGGCTTGAGCAGGGCGTTCTGGGCGGCCTCGGCGACCGAGCGGACGGCCGCCAGCACCCGTTCCCGGCGCTGCCGCAGCAGACTGGCCAGACAGCTCGCCAGGGTCACGGCGGCCACCGCGATCAGCATGATCGCCCGGCCGCGTACCGGGATGTCCGTCGGGGCGATCAGGAATCCGCCGACGGCCACGGCGAGCAGCCCGATCCGCAGGACCCCCCACGGTCCGCAGACCGCGGCGGCCAGCGCCGGACCGACGGCCAGCAGCGGCAGCCAGCTGATCCCGGCACCGGTGAGGACGTCCAGCAGGGCGACAGCACAGATGAGCAGCACGGGCACCGCGCCGGAGAGACGGGCGGGGGCGTAGGGCCGGTCCGGGTCAGACAAGAAGAATCGGGCCTGGATCATGTCCTGTTTCGCTGCTCTCTTTCCCACTCGGGCTTGACTTGGGCAGGGGACGCCGGACAGCTTTTGTCCGGTTCATCCAGAGAAACAGCGATTCCATACTCGCGGCAAGGGCCACGTTTTCAGATAGTGAGCGAGAGGCTCCTGCTCACCCGGTCCGCAGTGGGCAGCAGCCGCTGCCTGACCCGTTCCAGCCGCTCGTCGTCACGGTGGGTGAGCGGTGCGACCCGCTCCGACCGCAGGGAGATCCCGAGCGAACCGAGCCGGTCCCCGCTGTACACCGGCACCGCGAAGCAGACCGTGCCGAGCGCGTACTCCTCCAGATCGGCCACCAGCGAGGGCTGCGGCCTGGCGTCGAGCCGCCGCAACAGCTCGGCGGGGCGGGTGATGGTCCGGGGGGTGAGATCGGCGAGCTGATGGCGGGAGAGGTAATCGTGACGGGCCTCGTCGTCCAGCTCGCGCAGCACGCATTTGCCCAGCGCGGTGGCGTGCCCGGCGTCCTCGAACCCCACCCACAGATCGACCCGCGGCGCCCGCGGCCCGTCCGCGATCTCCGCGACCCGGATCTCGCCGTCCTCGTAGAAGGTGAGGTACACGGCAGCCGACAGTTCATCGCGCAGGGCGGCGAGGGCGGGCCGGATCCTGCCCAGCAGCGCCTGGTCCTGGGCACCGCTCTGGAGGGAGTGCAGCTTGTCGCCGATCACGAAACCGCCGTCGTCCAGCCGGTTGACGTAGCCGTCGTGCACCAGGGTCCGCAGCAGGTGGTAGGTGGTGGCCAGCGGCAGCCCCACTTCACGTGCCAGCTGTTTCGCCGGCGCACCGCCCTCGTGTGCGCCCACGGCTTCCATCAAGCGGAAGGCTCGCTGTACGGAGGTGATGAGCGTAGGGCCCGCCTGAGCACCCATATCCCCAGCTTGCGCCCCTCGCCCCGGGCAGGCAAGGGCCGCCCGCCACCGGGTCGCGGCCGCACCGCGGGGCCTGGCGGCCGGGCCGCCGGAGTCACCGGCGCGCTCCCGCCGCCAGCGGGATCCGCGCGGCCGCGGTGCCCAGCCCCGTCGGACCGTGCCAGCGGGACGGGGTCACCACCACGCCCCCGGCCGGTGGCGAGGGCCGGTGGCGCAGCTCCTCGTCCCGGTAGCGCGAAACCTCCTGGTGCCAGTTGAAGATCCCGGTCATCCAGTGGCGCAGGTTCCGGACATGGCCGTCCAGGGCCGTGCGGAGCTCCGGACCCAGGCCGAAGTCCTGGCACAGCACCGGCAGTTCCCGGGCCACGACGTGCTGGAACTGCCGCATCCGGGAGGCCAGCAGGTCCTGGACGATGGTGAGCCCGGCCGGGTAGTCGCAGTCGAAGAAGTTCTGCACCACCAGGACGCCGTTGTGCACCTCGCCCTCGGCCTCGATCTCCTTCTGGTAGGAGAAGACGTCGTTGAGCAGGGTCGCGTAGTCCACGGCCGCGTTCTCCAGGGACCGGACCGGGCCGCTGCGGTGGACCTCGTCCGGCAGCCGGTGCCCCTGGACCAGGCGGCACAGGCTCATCGAGAGGTCCGCCCCGAAGGTGCGCCGCCGCATCTCGATGTAGTCCACCGGATCGGGGATCCGGTTCTGCGCCTGGTTGGCCAGCTCCCACAGCCAGCTGTCGGTCATGTCCTCGACCGCCTCACGGAACGCGCGGCGCGCGGTCCGCGTCATGGTCCCGGCGGTTCGGCCCCACAGGTCCGCCAGCGCCCGCTCCAGCGCGTTCGCCGGGGCCGGGGTGGTGTCCGCGCCCAGCGGCATGAAGGCGCCCAGCCGCTCGTTGCACGCCTTCGCCCCGGCGAGGTCACGGGTGCGGCCGAAGACCGCCGGGTAGTAGTCGTCCGCGTAGGTGCCCCAAGCCAGCCAGAGGGAGGTGAGGGCGACCTCCTCGGGCGAACCGTCCGGATGGATCCCCGCCGCGCACAGCGGGAGGTCGGCGGCGAGCAGCCGGCGCTCGTCCCAGACGTACGACCCGGGGATCCCGGGCTGCGGCTGGAGGATGCCCATCCGGTGCGCCCATTCGGCCAGCTGCCGCCGCGCCCCGTTCAGATGCGGACTGAGCCGCAGGGTGAACGGCATGGGGAGGTCGGGGATCCGGGACGGTCCGACCTTCTGGAACGGGACGTGGGCGAAGCCGCGGCCGCGCGCCGCCTCGGCCCGCCCGGTGGTCAGCCGCAGATCGGCCGCCGAGGTCCCCAGACCGCCGCCGCCGATCCCGCTCAGCCCGAACGGGCCACGGGCCGCGGACACCGGCCCCGCCCCGCCGCCGTTCATGTAGCGGCTGGAGCGCAGATGCCATTCATGGCCGCCGGACTGCCAGTCCTGGAGCCCCTTCACATAGGCCAGGACACGGGCGCGGCCCTCCGTGTCCACCCCGTGTGCGGCGAAGAGCGGGCCGAGTTCGGTGAGCGCGGTGTGCTCGAACTGCTGGAGCCGTGAGGTCAGCAGATCGTTGACGGCGTCGGCGGCCTGCTGGGTGGAACAGCCGAGGAAGGTCTCCAGCACCAGCACGCCATTGCTCAGCTCACCCTCGTCCTCGATCTCCCGCTGGTAGGAGAAGAGGTCGTTGCGCAGGTGGACACCGTCGGAGAAGGCGTCCCGCAGCACCCGCAGCGGCCGGGTCCCCGCGACGGCCGCGGGGACCTCGGCGCGCGCCGCGTACTCCACGAGCCCGGCCGACCAGGGCGCGCCGCCGACCTTGCGGCGCATCTCGATGTACTCGACCGGATTGGGGATCCGGTCCGCGTTGATGTTGGACAGCTCCCAGAGCGATTCGTCGAGCAGGTTCTCCGTCGACTCCCGGAACCGCGCCCGCCACTCCCGCGACATGGCGGGCACCGTGCGCGCCCACAGGTCGGCGAGGCCCGCCTCGACCGGGTTGACGGGCTCGGGAGTGTCCGCGGTGGCGTCCATCGGCATGAAGGCGGGCAGCCGGTCCAGATACGCCTTGCCGCCCGCGCGGTCCTGCGAGCGCTTGAAGGTCTCCAGGAAGTGGTCGTCGAAGAAGAAGACCCACACGTACCAGTCGGTCACCAGGGACAGGTCCGCGGCGGAGCAGTCGGGGTGGGTGTAGGCGCACAGCAGGGCGTAGTCATGCGCGTCGAGGTCCCGCTGCTCCCAGACGCCGGATCCCTCCAGCATGCCCATCTCGCGGGCCCACCGGGTGGAGTGCTCCCGTGCCTCCCGCACATGGGGGTTCAGCCGCGCCGGGTACGGCAGGTAGAAGTCGGGGAGTCGAAAGGGCTGTGTCACTGCGGGGCCGGCACCTCTCCGTGCGGGGATGTCCGGGACCGTACGGGGCCCGGGCGGAACGGCTGCGCCCTACCCGGGGCCCCGACCGGCTATCCGACAGCCTCATTAGTCACATGAACGGCCGGTGGTTTTCGGCCTGTTGTCCCGTTCCGCTCGCGGGTGGACGACGCCTCCAGGACGGGTGGCTTCTCCAGGACAGGTGGCCTCCCCGGTGCGGGCTCCGGGGAGGCGGACCGGAAGGCCCACTCCATCCGCGGCTCCATCGCGCACCGGAACAGCCGCCGCACCGGCGGTGCGCACAGCGCCGTCACCACGGCCGCCGCCAGCGCCGTCACCGCCACCGCGCCCAGGGGACGGTACACCCAGGGGTGGTCGTACCAGCCCCAGAAGCGGGAGCCCTTGGCCAGGAATCCGTGCAGCAGATAGCCGTACAGCGTCCCCGCGCCCAGCGCGGTGCACCACATCCGGCGGCCGGGCACCCAGGCCAGGAAGCACACGGTCAGCAGGAGCGAGCAGCCGAAGAGCGCGAGGGTCATCACCGCACCGCTCCACCAGGGCGCGCCGAGTTCCTGGGCGCTGTCACGGCGGTAGAGCCAGGCCGGGTTCATCCGCGGCGCCGCCCAGTAGGCGAAGACCACCGCTCCGGCCAGCACCGGCAGCGACAGCCACCGCACCGTGCTCCGCCGCACCATCCGGAAGTGCCGCGGCTCCAGTTGGAGTCCGAGCACGAAGAACGGCAGGAACTGGAACACGCGTTGCAGATCGAGGTCATCGCCGATGGCGGGGGAACAGGCGGCGAGCACGGCGACGGTGAGGGCCAGGGGCAGCGGGTGGCGGGCGATCCGCCACAGCGGGGTGGTCAGCCGCCAGACGAACAGCGCGATCAGGAACCAGGTCAGATACCAGGGGTCGAGCAGGCTGACCGGATGGGCCGGATCGTCGTCCGCCCAGCGTTTGAAGAGGCTGTACGCGGCCTCGAAGAGGACGTACGGAACGGCGACCCCGGTGATCAGGCGCCGCAGCCGGTCCGGACGGGCGTCGAAACTCCGGGAGAAGTAGCCGGAGATGAGGATGAAGGCGGGCATGTGGAAGGCGTAGACGGTGAGGTAGAGCGCGGCCGCGGCTCTGCTGCCGCTCCGCAGCGGCTCCCATGCGTGTCCCATCGCCACCAGCACGATCGCCGCGTACTTGGCGTTGTCGAAGAACGCGTCACGGTCTCGGCGTCCGGACCGTAAAGATGCGGAGTGAGCCATTCCATGGACCCTAGTGGCGCGGTTCCGGCCGCGACCGGAATGGCTCACCTCTTGCGTACCGGCTTGCGCGGCGGCGTCCCGGTGTCTGCCGGTCTGTTAGCTTCTACAGTGCTGTAGATCTACAGAACTGTAGATACTGACGTCCGACCGACGACCTCCGATGGAGTGGTTATGGCCCTGTGGGACCGCATCAAGGACTCCGCCCAGACGATGCAGACTCAGCTGCTCGCCAAGAAGAACGACGTGAAGAGCGGAGCGTTCCGCGACGCCGGCATGGCGATGTGCGCGCTGGTGGCCGCGGCGGACGGTTCGGTCGACCCGGTCGAACGGCAGCGCGTGGCCCAGCTGATCGCCACCAACGAGGTGCTCCAGAACTTCCCCGCCGACGACCTCCAGCGGCGCTTCGACGAGTATCTGGACAAGCTGGTCGCCGACTTCGACTCCGGCAAGGTCAGTGTGCTCCAAGAGGTCGCCAAGGCGCGGAAGAAGCCCGCCGAGGCCCGCGCCGTCATCCAGATCGGCATCGTCATCGGCGGTGCCGACGGTGACTTCGACAAGACCGAGCAGGCCGTGGTCCGCGAGGCTTGCTTCGCCCTGGACCTGCCTCCGGCCGAGTTCGACCTGTAGCGGCCCTGACCCGTCCGGCGTCGCAAGCCGTCGGCGGACCCCCTTTGCGGCGGGGTCGCCGCGTGCGGCACGAGGAACAGCGCGGACGCGGCGGTGCCCACGGCCGCGATCCGGACAGCAGCCGGGTGGCGGTGCGCGGGTGGAAATGCTGTCCGGCCAGCCGGGCGATCGGCAGCGCCGACAGCGGCAGGACCAGCGGGAGGAAGACGACGACGCCCATCGCTCAGCCCTCCTCCGGCTCCTCCGCGGCGTCGTTCAGCAGCTCGCGCAACAGCCGCTCGTCGTCGTCGCTCAGCCCCGTCACGAAGCTGGCGAGCACCGCCCCCCGGTCGTCCTGGCCGTCCAGCACCCGCCGCATCCGCAGCGCCGCGAGCCCCGCCTCGTCCGAGGCGGCCCGCCAGACGAACGACCGGCCCGCGCGCTCCCGCGTCACGGCCTGCTTGGCGTGCAGCCGGGACAGGATGGTCATCACCGTGGTGTAGGCGAGTCCGCCCTCCAGCCGCTCCTGCACCCAGGCAGCGGTCACCGGCCCGGGCGCCCGGCGCAGCGCCCCGAGCACCTGCGCCTCCAGCTCGCCCTGGCCGCGTCGACGGGGGCGCCGGGGCCGGCCGGACCCACCGGTCCGGTCCTGGTCCGTCACACCGTCTCCTTCCCGCGGCGCCGTGCCGCCCGCCACCCCACCGGGCGGCGATACATCGTACTGAGCGCTCACCGGCCCCACCGGGCCCGCACCCACCCCTTTGGCCCGGCTGTGCGCGCGGGCCCCCGCCCGGTCGCCCATGCTGGGCCGCAGGGGGGCGTCCCGCTGCCGGGGCCGACCGCCGAGGGGACGCGGGACGGCGCCGACGGCCCGAGCTGTGGGAAGGGCAGGGCCCGGATGAGGATTGTCGTCGATCTCAACCGCTGTCAGGGATACGCGCAGTGCGCCTTCCTCGCTCCCGATGTGTTCACCCTGCACGGCGACGAGGCGCTGCTCTACAACCCGTACGCCGACGACACTCAGCGGGAGAACGTCGCGCGCGCGGTGGCGGCATGTCCGGTGCAGGCCATCATGGCCGAGGGGCTGGACGTCGACGGTGTGGACGGGCTCTCCGCGCGGACGGTGACGACCGGTGTCCGGTAACGGGTCGCTGGAGGCGCTGCGCCGCTCGGGGCGGATCGTGATCGTGGGCGCTTCGCTGGCTGGACTGCGCGCCGCGGAAGCCCTGCGCGAGGAGGGGTTCACCGGCTCCCTCACCCTGATCGGCGACGAGCCCCACGAGCCCTACGACCGGCCGCCGCTGTCCAAACAGGTACTGCTGGGCAAGGCCGACGCGGACCGCACCGCACTGCCCCGCCGCCGCGAGCTGGACGCCGAGTGGCGCCTCGGAGTGGCCGCCACCGGTCTCGACATGACGGCCCGCCGGGTACGGCTGGCCGACGGCACCGAGGTGCCCTACGACCGGCTGATGATCACCACCGGGGTGCGGGCCCGGCCCTGGCCGCATCCGCTGGAGGCCGAACTCGACGGCGTGTTCGTGCTCCGCACCCGCCAGGACGCCGTCACGCTCAACCGGCGGCTGACGGCGGTGCCACGGCGGGTGCTGGTCATCGGCGCGGGGTTCACCGGTTCGGAGATCGCCTCCGCCTGCCGTGAGCTGGGGCTGGAGGTGACCGTCGCCGAACGCGGTCCGGCGCCGCTGGTCGGCGCGCTCGGCGGGGTGGTCGCCCAGGTCGCCGCCGACCTCCAGCGGGCCCACGGGGTGGATCTGCGCTGCGGGGTGATGGTCACCGGTCTGGAGGGCGACTCGGCGGGGCGGCTGCGCCGGGCCCATCTGTCCGACGGCACCACCCTGGACGTGGACGTGGCGGTGGTCTCGCTCGGCGCCACCCGCAACACCGAGTGGCTGGCCGGGTCCGGACTGGGCGCCGGGCCCCGGGGCATCGCCTGTGACGCGGGGTGCCGCGCGTTCGACATCCGGGGCATCGTCACCGACGACATCTTCGTGGCCGGGGACGTGGCCCGGTCGCCGCATCCCCTCTTCAACTACCAGTTCCTGTCGCTGGAGCACTGGGGCAACGCGGTCGCCCAGGCCGAGACCGCCGCCCACAACATGATCAACGCCAGCGCCGACCGGCGGCCCCACGTATGGGTCCCGGCCTTCTGGTCCTCACAGTTCGGGGTGAGCATCAAATCGGTCGGGGTGCCGTCCCTCGGCGACGAGGTCCTGATCGCCCAGGGTTCGCTCGCCGAACACCGCTTCACCGGTGTCTACGGCTACCAGGGCCGGGTCATCGCCGCGGTCACCTTCGACCAGACCAAATGGCTGGAGCACTACCAGGGGCTGATCGAGACCGCGGCCCCCTTCCCGCCGCCGGGGACCACCGTGGACCGCCGCGCCGAAGGACTCCGCCCGGTCCCGGCCGACTTCCCCGACCCCTCACTGCCCACCCACGGGCCGACCGTCACGCTCAGCGGCTACTCGCCCACCGACCGACGGATCACCTTCACTCCCGCGCGGGCCTGACCCGAGCCCGATGATCGAAGGACCTCAGCCATGACGCAAGGCTCGATGCTGCGGAAGATCACCGACTACGCCAACCGCGCCGATCCGTACCCCGTCTACGCCGAGCTGCGCAAGACGCCGGTGCTGCACGACGAGGAGGGCCCGTACATCGTCAGCACCTACTGGGAGATCCACGGGCTGCTGCACGATCCGCGGCTCAGCTCCGACGCGCGCAACCTGGGCCCGCAGGCCGTCGAGAACCTCGCCGACGAGGAGGACCCCGCGCTGCCGCCCGCCTTCCTGCGGCTCGACCCGCCCGAGCACGACCGGCTGCGGCGGCTGGCGATGACCCCCTTCGGCCCGCCTCACACCCCGCGCCGGATCCACGCGATGCGCGGGGAGCTCTCCCGCATCATCGGCGAACTGGTCGACGAGTTCGCCGACCGCGACCGGATCGACCTGGTCGACGACTTCTCGTACCCCTTCCCGGTCACCGTGATCTGCCGATTGCTCGGCGTACCGCGCGAGGACGAGCAACGCTTCCACCACTGGGCCGAGACCCTCGCGGCCAGTCTGGACCCCGACCCGGACGAGGACGCCGCCGAACGCCGCCGCGTCACCCAGCAGGCCCGCAGCGAACTCGGGCTCTACCTCGCCGAACTGATCGAGGAGCGCCGCCGCGCCCCCGGCGACGACATGCTCTCCGCGCTGGCCGCCGGACACGGTCCGGACGGGCAGATGACCCAGGCGGAGCTGCTGAGCACCGCGGCGCTGCTGCTGGTCGCGGGCCACGAGACCACGGTCAACCTGATCACCAACGGGATGCTGACGCTGCTGCGCAACCCCGATGTCCTCAAGCAGTTGCGCGAACGCCCCCATCTGGCCGTGCCGCTGGTGGAGGAGCTGCTGCGGTACGAACCCCCGGTGCAGCTGCTGCCCCAGCGCACCCCGCTCGCGGACATCGACATCGCGGGCGTCACCATCCCCAAGGGAGCGTCGGTCTGGCTCGTCCTGGCCTCCGGCAACCGTGACCCGCAGCGCTTCATGGAGCCGGACCGGTTCGATCCGCGGCGCAAGGACAACCAGCACCTGGGTTTCGGCAGCGGTATCCACAGCTGCTTCGGCGCCCCGCTGGCCCGGCTCGAGGCCCAGCTCGCCCTGACCGAACTGGCCCGCCGCCTGGACAACCCCCGTCTGCTGGAAGACCCCCCGGAGTACCGCCGCAACGCGGTCCTGCGCGGCCCCCGCCACCTCCCGGTGGCCTTCGACGGCCTCCGCGGAAGGGACGCCTGACGGAGCGACGGCGGCACCGGGCAGCGCGGACGGCTGCGGGGCGACGGCGCACGCCGAGGGCCCGCGGGGCCCGCCGGAGTCGGACACACGTCGACGGGCGCGTCCCGGCCGCACGTACGACGGGCGGCGGCACCGGCCGGGCACCCGCCGGGGCCTCGCGTCAGCGGCCCGCGGCCGTGCCGTCCCCGGGCCCGTGCCCGTGCCCGTCCGCTTCCGCCTTGGCGGCGATGTTGCGGGCCATGCCGCCGAAGACCAGCGCATGCCAGGGCCAGACGCCCCACCAGTACAGATGCCCGGCCAGCCCGCGCGGGTGGAACAACGCGCGCTGCCGGTAGACCGCGCCGCCCGCCGGATCCCGTTCCACCCGCATCTCCAGCCAGGCCAGCCCCGGCAGCCGCATCTCGGCCCGCAGCCTGAGCAGCCGCGGCGGCCGGACCTCCTCCACCCGCCAGAAGTCGAGGCTGTCGCCGACCCGCAGCCGGGTCGCGTCCCGGCGGCCCCGGCGCAGCCCGACCCCGCCCATCAGCGTGTCGATCCAGCCGCGCAGCGCCCAGGCCACCGGCAGCGAGTACCAGCCGTTCTCCCCGCCGATGCCCTCCACCACGCGCCACACGTTCTGCGGGGTGGCGGCCACCGGCCGGGCGCGGTCGTCGGTGTAGAGGCTGCCGCCCGCCCAGTCCGGGTCGGTCGGCAGCGGATCGCTGGGCGCGCCCGGCGTGGCGGCGGAGGACCAGCGGGTGGCCACGTCCGCGTCACGGATCCGGCGCAGCGCCAGTTCCAGCGCCCGGTCCAGTCCGATCCGGCCGCCCGGCCGGTCGGGGACGTACCGCGCGATATCCCGCTCCGTGCAGACCACTTCGTGCCGCAGCGACTCCACCAGCGGGCGGGCGATGGCGTTCGGCACCGGTGTGACCAGGCCGACCCACAGGCTGGAGAGCCGGGGGGTGAGCACCGGGACCGGCAGGATGATCCGCCGGCGCAGCCCGGCGACGGCCGCGTACCGCAGCATCATGTCCCGGTAGGTGAGCACCTCGGGACCGCCGATGTCGAAGGTGCGGTGCACCTCCTCCGGCAGCGTCGCGCACCCCACGAGCAGTCGCAGCACATCGCGGACGGCGATCGGCTGGGTGCGGGTGCGCACCCAGCTCGGCGTCACCATCACGGGCAGCCGTTCGGAGAGGTAGCGCAGCATCTCGAACGAGGCCGAACCGGAGCCGATGATCACGCCGGCGCGCAGCACGGCGGTCGGCACCCCGGAGTCCAGCAGCACCCGACCCACCTCGGCGCGGGAGCGCAGATGCGGGGAGAGCTCCCGCTCAGGGACTCCGACCGGGGTCAGCCCGCCGAGATAGACGATCCGCCGGACCCCGGCGGCACGGGCCCGGGTCCCGAAGGTCCGGGCCGCGCGGCGGTCGGTCTCCTCGAACCCGGAGCCGGTGCCGAGCGCGTGCACCAGGTAGTAGGCGATGTCCACGCCCTCCATGGCCGCGTCCAGCGACGCCCCGTCGGTGACGTCACCACGGACGGTCTCCACCTCAGGGGTCCACGGATGGTCCCGCAGCTTCTCGGGCGAGCGGGCGAGACAGCGCACCTCATGGCCGGCGGCCAGCAGCTCGGGCACCAGCCGTCCGCCGATGTAGCCGGTGGCTCCGGTGACCAGACAGCGCATGCGGCCATGCTTGGACGTGGCGAAGCCCGGCGCAAGCGGACACGGCGGGCGCGTCCGGGGCCGGGCATGGCGGAACCTGCGAGGTGGGCTTCCTTCGGCGGCATTGTCCGTATCAGGTAGTGGAGGTCGCCTTCCGGTCTCCCCGACCTTCAGGCCTCTCAGCCAGACCATCTAGAAGACGTTCCGGAGAACCAAGGTCCTCTGTCCTGAACGTCTCTCCGGTCGAGCTCCCTCGCTCGCCCCGCAGGCTGATATTCACGTTACTCCTGACCCCCCTGACTGCATAGTCCCTTTTGGAGATATTTTCTCCCGTTTTCCTCTCCGACGGGAACGGGCCGCACCCCGGCACTCCGGCGCCTTGGCTGCGCCGGGAGCCGCTCGCCCGGTAGGCTTTCCGTGTGATCTTCAAGCGCATCGGAAACGGTCGGCCCTATCCCGACCACGGCCGGGAAAGCACCCGCCAGTGGGCGGATGTCGCCCCACGCCCGGTACGCCTTGACCAACTGGTCACGACGAAGCAGCAGCTCGACCTGGAGACGCTGCTCGCGGAGGACTCGACCTTCTACGGCGACCTCTTCGCCCATGTCGTGAAGTGGGAAGGCGACCTCTATCTGGAGGACGGGCTGCACCGCGCGGTCCGCGCCGCCCTCCAGCAGCGCCAGGTCCTGCACGCGCGCGTCCTCGAGCTGGGCTGACCCCGCCCCCGCCGCCTTCCGTCGCGCCCCCTGTTGGCCCTTTCGGGTTGGCCTGGGTACCAACCATTGATCATTTAGTAGGCATTGCCACCAGGCCGCACTACGCTGCGCACATGAGCATGCTGACCCCACCCGGGATGGGCGGCAAGTACCGCATCACGGGCGACCGCTACCCGCGTATGAGTCGACCGCGCGGCCGTCGGCGGCTGGTGTTCGCCGCCCTGGGCTCGGTGGTGGCACTCAGTCTGGTCGGCTGGGGAACGCTCCAGCTCATCGATGTCTTCTCGGGCGGCGACGACACCACCGTGCGCACCGCGAAGGGCACCGCGGACTGCAAGCGCGACCAGCGTCACGACGAGAACCCGCGGACCGGCCGTACCGCCGCCGCGCCGCCGAAGCCCGCCGACATCACCGTCAACGTCTACAACGCGACCAAGCGCTCCGGTCTCGCCAAGGACACCGCGGACGAGCTAAAGAAGCGCGGCTTCAAGATCGGCAAGGTGGGCAACGCCCCGTCCGAGTACGACAAGAAGGTCAAGTCCCCCGGGATGCTGCTCGGCGCCCCGGGCGCCGCCAAGGGCGCGTTCACCGTGCTCGGCACCCAGCTGACCGGGACCGAGACCAAGAACGACGCGCGCAAGGGCAAGGACGTCGACCTGATCATCGGCTCCGGTTTCAAGGACCTGGTGAAGCAGAAGGACGCCGACAAGGCCCTGGCCGCACTGGCCAAGCCCGAGCCGGCGCCCTCGGGTTCACCGTGCCGCTGACGGCGGGGCGGCTCCGGCCGCCCGCTCCGCGCCCGGCGCCGTCCTGACGCGCGGCGCCGCCTGGCCCGCGGGACCGTCCTAGCTCGCGGCCCCGTACATCCGGTCGCCCGCGTCGCCGAGCCCCGGGACGATGTAGCCGTTCTCGTTGAGCCCCTCGTCGAGGGACGAGGTGACCACCCGCACCGGCGCGCCCGCCAGCTCGCGCTCCATGACCTTCACGCCCTCCGGCGCGGCCAGCAGACACAGCGCGGTCACGTCGTCCGCGCCCCGCGACATCAGTTCCTTGATCGCCGCGACCAGGGTCCCGCCCGTGGCGAGCATCGGGTCCACGACGTAGACCTGACGGCCGGAGAGGTCGCTGGGCATCCGGGTGGAGTAGGTGGACGCCGTGAGCGTCTCCTCGTCCCGGACCATGCCGAGGAAGCCGACCTCGGCCGTCGGCAGCAGCCGCATCATGCCGTCGAGCATGCCCAGACCGGCCCGCAGGATCGGCACCACCAGCGGGCGCGGATGGGACAGCTTCACCCCGGTCGTGGGTGTCACCGGGGTCTCGATGTCGACCGGCTCGGTGCGCACATCGCGCGTGCCCTCGTACGCGAGCAGGGTCACCAGCTCGTCGGCGAGCCGCCGGAAGGTGGGGGAATCGGTGCGCTTGTCGCGCAGCGTGGTGAGTTTGTGCGCCACCAGCGGGTGGTCGACGACGTGGATCCGCATGGCATCGACACTAACCGAGCCGCGGGCCCCCGCCGCCCCCGGCGACCGTTCCGATCGCCCTCGGCGGACGGCCGCCGCGGGGGCGGTGTGTCGCGACGGAGGCATCAAACCGCCGATTCGGGGGAAAGTGGGCAGGAGCGTCCGGTTGCCATCCGGGCGACGACTCGGCCCGAGGGGTGATCTGAACCCATGGCAGACCGGGAAAAGGAGAGCGCCGCCGAACGGCGCCGCCGCCGCGACCGCTTCCTGCGGGCGCTCAACGAGGCCCGGGCGATAAGGAACCGGGTCCGCCCGCAGCGGACCCGCTCGGCCCGCATGCGCCAGGCGATACACATGCGGACCTTCGGCTGGTGAAGCCGGGATGACCGCTCGCGCCCCGCCGGAGGCGGCCTCCGGGCCGGTCCACCCCCGGCCCGCGTGAGCGACATCTCTTTGGACTGGTGCACGACGCAGCGCGGAAGACCTCTCGCGAAGCGATGGTTTCTGCCACGATTCCGATTGGGGCGGGACACTGTCCCGCCCGCCCCGGCACGCCTATGACCAGTGGGAGAGTCACGGTGTACTTCGCCGCATTGCTCGCGCGCACCGCAGAAGGGTGGGAAGCGAGCGACACAGAGCTCGACGATGTGGAGACCCTGACCGATCTGATCGAGCTGGCCCGTGGAGCCTCCAAGGACGACGACACGGTTCTGGCCTTCCTCGAGCACGAAGACGCGTGGTTCGGCGTCGTCCGCGTGGACGGCGAGGACGACCCGCACATCTATGTATCCGACGCGGCCGCGGCCGCCCGCACCTCCTACGGTTCGATGCTCACCGACGAGCTGCTCGGCCGTGACCCCGACGACGACCTGGACAGCCTCGTCGACCTCGACGGCACCGAGGACGGCGAGCCGGACCGGGACGACGAAGACGCCGACTCCGACGCGCCCGTTCCGGTGGGCCCGCTCGGCGACGGCGACATCCTGGCCGACCTCGGCATGGAGGAGAAGGAGCTGAAGGCCCTGGAGGGGGACGCGCTCGAATCGATCGCCGACATGCTGGGCTGCAGCATGGAGGGGCTGGAGGCGGTGCGCTGACCGCGCTCCCCGCCCGTCCCGTCCCGTCGCCCACACTGGTGTCATGACCGATCCGCTGACCGGCACCCCACCGGGTTCCGACCCCGACCCCCTGCGCGAACCCTGGCGCGCCCCGATGCGCCTCGCGCTGGAGGAGGCCGTACGGGCCCCGGAAACGGGGGACGTGCCGGTCGGCGCCGTCGTGCTGGGCCCGGACGGCTCGGTGCTCGGCCGCGGCCGCAATGAGCGCGAGGCCCACGGCGACCCCACGGCCCACGCCGAGGTCCTCGCCCTCCGCGCCGCCGCCCGCCTCCTCGGCGGCTGGCGGCTGACCGGCTGCACCCTGGTGGTGACCCTGGAACCGTGCACCATGTGCGCGGGCGCGATCGTCCTGTCCCGTGTGGACCGCCTGGTCTACGGCGCGGCGGACGAGAAGGCCGGTGCGGTCGGCTCCCTCTGGGACGTCGTCCGCGACCGCCGCCTCAACCACCGCCCCGAGGTGATCGCCGAGGTCCTCCCCGCCGACTGCGCGGCCCCGCTCACCGCCTTCTTCCGCGCCTCCTGACCCCCCTCGCCCCCACCCCACCCGGAACCGATTTCGGTTCCCGGCCACCCGTCCGCTAGGCTCTCCCTCGGTAGCGTGTCCGAGCGGCCTAAGGAGCACGCCTCGAAAGCGTGTGAGGGGGCAACTCCTCCGTGGGTTCAAATCCCACCGCTACCGCGCGTAGACGAAGGGCCCGGCTCCCAGGAGCCGGGCCCTTCGTCGTGCTCATATACAACGCGGTGCTGACACAGGCCGAACAGCCCACCGGGCAATCACGACACCGCAGGAGTCCAGCCTGCGACCCCGCCGTTGAGGGACAACTGAGTACGGATACTCATGGAACCCTCCCGTCCGTTCCCTACACTGAGCCCTTTGCACGTCACTGTGGGTCGTGAGACGCAGGGGGAATGGGAGCAGATGTCGACGTTCGACGCGGAGTGGGCCCAGATGAAGCGCGAGGCATCCGGCGCGGCCGGGATGAGCCTCGCGAGCGCCGACGACAAGCCCAACTGGGGTAGCAACGGCGGATCGAGGAACCTACGGTCCAGCAAGAACGGCTGGGCGGCCGCGGGCAGCGGCGTCGGTGAGCTTCGGGGGAACATCAGAACCGCGGTGACGAAGCTGGGAGAGGAACAGACAGGCTTAGGCGCGGACAGCAAGACCGGCGGTGGGATCGAGAGCGCGGCGGCACAGCGGGAGCTCTACCGCTCCTGGAAGCGCTACCTGAAAGGTGTGAGCGGAAAGTGCGGCACCTTCCAGGACCGGCTCGAGAAGGCCGGGGACCATCACTACAAGAACGACCTCGCCACCGAACACGCGTTCAATCAGCTGGACGACCTGTACAAGGACACGAAGCCCGCCGGTGGCGAGAGCCGGGGCCGGTGACGCGGAACCGTGGACTACTCGACTCTCAAATCTCTCAAGCCGTCTGAGTTCGAGGACGCCGCTCGTGGCTATCGAACCGTCAGCGACATGGCCAGCCAAGCCAAGGACAACATCGAGCAACAGGTGACCGCGGGCATGCGGAAGTCACTCGAGGGCGACGCCGTTGACACTGCCGTAGAGCAACTCCGGAAGTTGTCGGGCAACTTCCACTACACCCAGGTCGAGTGCGCGCTCATCACCACTGCCCTCAACTCGCTGGCCTACGACCTGCGGACAGCCAAGGACAAGCTCGACGCCGCCCTCGCAGATGCCGAGGCCGAACAGTTCAGCGTGGCATCCGACGGTTCGGTGAGCTACCCGGCGGCCGGCGACAAGGTCGATGGCAAGGTCCCCGAGGGGGGCACCGTCAAGGGCACCGCCAGCGGGAAGGCCACCCATGACCCGATCGACCCGGCCGGAGATGCGAACGACACGGCCGATGCGCTGAAGCGCCAGGCGTCGAACCATCACGACAACCCCAAGTACGGCCGCGCGGTCGCCATTGCCGACCGCATCGCCCAAGCCGTCCACGAGGCCACGCAGGCCGACGAGAAGTGGGCGCCCAAGCTGCGCAGGCTGAAGGCTGACGACGACATGGTCGTCGCCGCTGAGGACTGGGCTGACGCGAAGAAGGACACGGGCAGCGTTCGCCACGGCGCGAAGGACTATCTGGACGAGATCCCACCACCCCCCGAGAACGGGGATCCAAAATTGAACGCGGACTGGTGGAAGGGACTATCCGAGCAGGAGAGAGCCGATTACGTCTCCATGCATCCGGCGAGTGTAGGTAAGTTGGATGGCCTTCCGGCGGAGATCCGGGACGAGGCAAACCGTACCCTCCTCGCGGAGAAGCGGGCGGAGTTCGCCACCCAATACCAGAACACGCCCGGGGAGCCCAAGCCCAAATTCGTCCGCAGCGGCACCCCCGACGGCGGCATGAAGTACAGCGATAAATGGCTTGAGTGGCATCATAAATACGAACGAAAGAGGGCGCACCTCAAGGCCGCCCTGGACGGCATGGATTCCATCGAGAAGCGCTTCGACAGAACGGGCGAAGATGGCCTACCCAAAGCATATCTCCTCGGATTCGATCCCGAAAGGGAGCGATTTGCCTTAGCTAATGGAAATCCGGACACCGCAGACCATATCGCGGTCTACACACCTGGAACCGGAGCTTCGCTCGGCAACAGCAATGGGGACATCAACCGTGGGATAAATTTGTGGAAAACATCCCAGCCGATGACCGATCAGAAAGTATCCACCATTACGTGGGTGGGCTACGATGCACCACCGGAAATCCCCAATGCCACCCAGCAAAAATATGCGGACAACTCGGGTGGTGCATATAATCAGTTCATCGATGGCATCAACGCCGCAAACAAATCAGGTTCCGACAGCCACATCACTGCTGTCGCGCATTCTTACGGAACCACGGTAATAGGCGTTGCCGCTAAAGAGGGCGACCTCGATGTGGACGACATCGTATTCGCTGGCAGCCCTGGATCCCGTGTCGACAACGCAGCGGACCTGGATGTAGCCAAGGGTCACGTATGGAACGAGCACGCCAAAGGCGACAACGCAGTAAACGCTACGGGCCGCTTCTTCCACGGGGGCGGGGTGTCAAGAATAGACCCGAGTGACGATATCTTCGGGGCCAACCAAATACGGACTGACACCGAGGGACACAGCGGCTACTGGGACTATGACGACGACAGAAATAAGCCGAGCGGCAGCATCGAAAACCAAGGAAAGGTCATCGTGGGAGAATACGGAAAGGTGGAACTGAAGCCGCGCGGTGATGGTTCGCTCACAGATGCTGACTGGCGTGAACCTCTGAATTGGGACGACTGAATTGAGGAAGACACTATGGTTTCACTGGGCAGTACCCACTGCGGCGCTTCTCCTATTTACTCTGGGATGCAGCTCCATGAACGAATCGGATAGCGAACCATCCAAGAAGATGCACCCGACGCAGGCAATTAAACACGCCGGCAGTCTATCCAGCGACGTGCTCGATATGACCCGGCTCAAAGGAAAGGTGTCACCAGCCGGGCCGGGGGCAGTGGCCTCCGACAAGAACGAAAAAGACTACGCCATCCAGCATCTGTGGTCCATCTCAAATCTACCTCCGAAGGAGTTAACGCACGGCTTTACTCGTTTGCGTGAAGAACTCCCGAAGAAAGGGTGGCGTGTCACTCGTTTCGGTAACGCAAATTCAACGGACCGACAGCTGATGCTGGAAGCGGTACACAAAAAGGACGAGTACTCGCTGTCTGTGGAGCTCTGGGTCGAAAGTAGCGCAGAAGATGGTTCTCGATCGAAGAAGAGTAGTAGAATTATTTTCTCTCTCGGATCCCCTACCTATCGATCCCCTGACGGAGTCGATCCCAACGACTACTACTGATTCGCCTGGACTCCGGCTCGGCCACTCGCCCGGTGGGATCCGCCGACTTCAATCGCCCCGGTGGAGTCAGGACGCCGGGTCGTCGTGGTCCGGGTGGTGGGGGCCGGTTGTGGCGATCAGGCCCTCGAGGCGGTCGAAGCGCTCGTAGAGGGCCTCGGCGTCGGCGGACAGACGGCGTTCCCCGCCGAGGATGCGGTCGTGGACCGCCTCGGTCAGCCGGTGCTGGCGCTTCTGCTCGCGGCCGACGAACCAGGCGGCGATGGCCGCGGTGATCATGCCGTAGGTGGTGATGCCCACGAACATCACCACACAGGCGATCAGCCGTCCCCACAGGGTGACCGGATAGAAGTCGCCGTAGCCGACGGTGGTCGCCGTCTCGGCCGACCACCACAGGGCCTTGGGATAGCTGGTGAGGTTCGCGGAGGGGGCGTCTCGCTCGGCCGCCACCACGGCGTACGAGCCCAGCAGCATGACCGCCGCGAGGCCGAGCGTGGCCACGGCGGCGGCCTGGGTGTGCAGCGGCCGGTCCTCGCGGCCGAGCAGCAGCTTGATCGTCCTGGTCAGGAATCCGGGCAGGACCATGGCCACCATGCTGCCGTCCGGGGCGGCCCGGGAGGGGCCGGGGCGCGCGGCCGGCGCCCGCGGATTGCACCGAACGGTGCACCGGACGGACGCCGGTCGGGGAGCGAGCACTTCGCCTCGGGCTCGCCTCAGTGCCTCACGGGCCGGACGGCGGCGGCTGCGGCGGGGGCTGGGTCTGGTTGGGGTCCGGCTGCGGCTGCTGGTTCTGGTCCGGCGGGGGCTGGTTGGGGGGAGGCTGGTTCGGCGGGGGCTGATTGGGAGGCGGTTGGTTCGGCGGGGGCTGCTGCTGGGTCTGGTTCGGATCCGGCTGCGGCTGCGAAGGCGGCTGGCTCTGCTGCGCGGGGTCGGACGGCTGCTGGTTCGGATCCGAGGGCTGCGTCTGCTGCGCCGGGTCCGTCGGCTGCTGGTTGGGGTCGGTGGGCTGGTCGGAGGTCTGCGCCTCCGGCATCCCGCCGGACGGCGAACCGGACGGCCGCTTGGTCTCCAGAGGCGGGACCACGTCGGACGGGTTCTCGCCCGGCTTCGGCGCCTCCGGCAGGTCCGGCGCGCCCTGTTCACCCGGCATCGCCAGGTAGGGCGGGTAGTCGGCCTTCGCCAGCACCGTGTCGTCGGACTGGCTGTCGTCCCCGCCCTTGCCGCCGTCCCCCAGCGGACGCTTGAAGAGCTCGGACTTACCGCCCGTTTCCAGCATCACGACCCGCTTGACGGCCTTGGGGGCGGCCTGGATCTCGGTGACCGTGCTCTTGGAGAAACCGGTCCACTCGGGGCCGGTGAACGTCGGGCGGGCGTCCTGCGGCGGAGCCGCCATCCGCACCGGGCTGCCGCAGTTGCACTTCACCACGGGCACCCCGCGCTGGTTCACGAAGACCGCCGTGCCCGCCTGGAGGACGGCGGACGAGGGCTTCGCGCCGGCGCGGGAACCGTAGACCTTGGCATAGGTGTCGGACCGCAGCACGGTGCCGGTCAGCCGGCCGACGTAGTCCGGGATGGCGTCGGCCGAGCCGAGGTGCTGGAGACGGCTCCAGGTGGCGGCCTTCCCAGGGTCGGCCTGGAGGCCGCGGATCAGCTCCCCGCGGTCGCAGGACTGCCGGTCGGGCGCCCCGGCGTACAGCCCCGGTGTGTTGCCGAGGAAGGCCCGGCCGCCGTTGGAGGGTGACTCCAGATCGGTCCGGTCCTGGCCCACGGCCCGGGTGAACGCCGGAACCGAGGTCTTGCCGATCGGCTCCCGGCGGAACTCGGCCGCCGCGGCCCTGCCGGACGCCTTTCCGGAAGGGGAGACCATCCCGACGACCACCACGGCGGCCACCACGGCGACGAATCCGATGACGAGGGCTGAGCGGCGCGAGGTGAGATGCCATGTGCTCGAGCGCATTTCCCACTCCTTCCGTTCCTCGGCCCCATGCTGCGCCCGTGCGCCACGCCCCCGCGTCCCCCGAATTTTTGACATCCCACCCCACCTTCGGGGGAGTTGGACGCCGGAACGTGCCCGCGCGGGCACGCCGCGGCCGCCGCGGACCGCACCCGTCCGGAAACGCAGAACCGCCCCCGGACCGATCTCTCGGTCCGGGGGCGGTCGCCGCCCCTCGCGGTCTGGTCGCGCCGGTCCCGGTACCGGCGGGAGGTCGTTGAGGGGACGGATCCGGCGGGTCGTTCGCTTCCCCCCGGTTCATCCAGTGCACCACGGATGGCCCACTCGCGCGCGTCGAACCGGGACGCCCCCGTTCCCGCCCGGCCGGGAGAGCCGCGCGTACCTACACTGAACGGACGGAAACACCCTCCGGCGGCCGAGCGGGACGCAGTACCGGACGCAGCAGAGGAGGACCCGATGAGCGGCCCTGTCGTGGCGGGGGTCGACGGATCCCGGCGCAGCCTCGCGGCGGCGGAGTGGGCCGCTCGGGAGGCGGTGCACCGCGGGGTCGGACTGCTGCTGGTGCACGCGTGTCCCCCGCTGCCCCGCCGGGTCTCCCCGGTCCCCGGGGTGGACGCCTGGCAGCACGTGGGCACGCAGATGCTGGACCAGGCCGTGGCCGGGTTCGCCGCCCGCCACCCGGAGCTGGAGGTCACCGGCCGCCACACCGACGACGAACCTGACCGGGCGCTGCTCACCGCCGCTTCCGCCGCGGGGCTGCTGGTCGTGGGGGCGCGGGGCTGGGGCGGGTTCGACGGGCTCGCGGTCGGATCGGTGGCACTGCGGGTGGCGGCGGCCGCCGACTGCCCGGTGGTGACCGTGCCCGGCGAGCCCCGGCGGGCGGATCCGGCCCGCGGCGGCGTCCGGGAGATACAGCTCGGCTTCAACGCCCACGCCCCCGCCGGCACCACGGCCGACTTCGCCTTCCGCGCCGCCTCGGAGCGGGACGCCCTGCTGCGGGTGGTGCACGCGTGGGCGCTGCCCCCGGCGTCCCCGTCCGCCTGGATGCTGAGCGTGCTGGAGGAGGACCGCGGACGGTGGGAGGACCAGGAGAGCCAGGTGGTCTCGGACGCGCTGCGGGGCTGGCGGGAGCGGTATCCCCAGGTCTCGGTACTGCCCGACGTGGTGCTGCTCAACCCGGCGCAAGCGCTGGTCAGAACGTCGGGACGGGCCCGGCTGCTGGTCCTCGGCCGCCGTACCGGGCCCCGGGTGGCGGAACGCCGGCTGGGCCCGGTCGCCCACGCCGTCCTGCACCACGCCCGCTGCCCGGTCGCGGTCGTACCGCACCCCGAATGAGCCCCGCCGCACGGCGGCCGGCCCGGCGGCGACCGCAGGGCACGGCCCGCCTCCAGGAGCGCCGCCTCAGCCGAAGAACACCCCGAACTCGGCGTAGAGCGCCGGGTCCACGGTCCTGGTGCCCGCCGCCGCTTCGGCGAGCGGGATCCGCACGATGTCGGTGCCGCGCAGCGCCACCATCGTCCCGAAGTCCCGGTCCTTCACGGTGTCGATGGCGCGCAGTCCGAAGCGGGTGGCCAGCCAGCGGTCGAAGGCGCTGGGCGTACCGCCGCGCTGGATGTGGCCGAGGACCGTGGTGCGGGCCTCCTTGCCGGTGCGGTCGGAGATCTCACGGGCCAGCCACTCCCCGATCCCGGACAGCCGCACATGGCCGAACTCGTCGAGCGTGGAGTCCTTGACCACCATCTGCCCGGCCCTGGGGACCGCTCCCTCCGCGACCACCACGATCGGCGCGTATCTGATCTTGAAGCGGTTCTCCACCCAGCCGCAGACCTGGCCGACGTCGAAGGGCTGCTCGGGGATGAGGATGACGTTGGCGCCGCCCGCGATGCCCGAATGCACGGCGATCCAGCCCGCGTGGCGGCCCATCACCTCGACGACCAGGGTGCGGGTGTGGGACTCGGCGGTGGTGTGCAGCCGGTCGATCGCCTCGGTGGCGATGTTCACGGCGGTGTCGAAGCCGAAGGTGTAGTCCGTCCCCGCGACGTCGTTGTCGATGGTCTTGGGGACACCGACCACGCCGATCCCCTGGTCGGAGAGTTCGGCGGCGACGCCGAGGGTGTCCTCGCCGCCGATGGCGATCAGCGCGTCCACCGCGTTCTCGGCGAGCGTGCGCCGGATCCGGTCGACCCCGTCCTCGCTGGCCAGGGGGTTGGTGCGGGAGGAGCCGAGGATCGTTCCGCCGCGCGGCAGGATGCCGCGTACGGTCTGGACGTCCAGCGGCACGATGCTGCCGTCGAGCGCACCGCGCCAGCCGTCCCGCACCCCGACGAAGTCGAAGCCGTGCACCTCCGCGCCCTTGCGGACGATGGCGCGGATGGCCGCGTTGAGGCCGGGGCAGTCGCCTCCGCCGGTCAGGACACCGACACGCATCTCCGCTCCCTCCTCCTCCGGGCGCTCCTCCGGGCGCTCCTCCGCCGGGCGCTGTGGCCTCCCCTCCCACCTCCCAGAATCCACCCATTTCCCTGGGGACGCCCACCTCGGCGGGCACGGCGGACAGGACGAAACCCCGATGATCGGACTGGTACGACTGATGTTCCAGGGGTGTGGATAGACTCTCGCGACGCCACAGGGGACCGCCGGGGAGGGCAGCACGCGATGGCACAGGCGAAGAAGATCGCGCTCTACATGCTCATCGTCTTCGTGCTCTACACGATCATCAAGACCCCGGCACGCGCTGCCGACCTGGTCCAGATAGGGTTCGAGGGCATATCGGACGCCGCCAAGAGCGTTGGCGAGTTCATGACTGAACTGGTCCAGTGACACCCGCTGACAGCCCCGCCCGTGGAGGCACCGTGATCCGCCACCTGGTCCTTTTCAAGCTCAACGACGGCGTGACGCGCGATGAGCCGCGGGTCCAGGCAGGCGTCCGGGCGTTCGAGGAGCTCGACGGCGTCATTCCCGAGCTGGAGCACTGGGAGTGCGCCTGGAACATCACGGACCGGCCGATCGCCTATGACTACGCGATCAACTCCGCGGTGGCCGACCTCGACGCCCTGAAGCGCTACATCGAGCACCCGGCCCATCAGGCGGCAGCCGGTCAGTGGCGGGAGTTCGCCACCTGGGTGATCGCGGACTACCCCTTCTGATCGCGTTCCCGCCTCTTTCTGGTTTTGATCCCCACCTCTTCTGATCGCCTGCCGGGCACCTTCTGA
This sequence comes from Streptomyces sp. NPDC045899, assembly GCF_056431485.1. Classification (NCBI taxonomy): domain Bacteria; kingdom Bacillati; phylum Actinomycetota; class Actinomycetes; order Kitasatosporales; family Streptomycetaceae; genus Streptomyces; species Streptomyces sp. NPDC045899. The sequence continues at coordinate 133,802 of NZ_JBWKKP010000013.1, read as the reverse complement.
GCGCCCCCGCAACGCCTTCTGATCCTGTTCCGGACCGCTTCCGAACACCTTCACGATCAGATTTGCCCCACTACGGGGCAATTTCGCCATCAACACGTAGTAAAGCGGTGCTTGCACACAGTGCACATGTCTTGTGATGCTATGACCGCTTTGCCGGGTGAGTGCATCGTGAAGGGGTGGCGTGACCGTGTCGGCCCGAACCGCGCCCAGAACCCCTCCCCAGGGCGATGGCGGCAGCGAGAGCGGCAGAAGCCGGGGGGCTGACGCCAGAGCGCTCACCCAGGTGCTCTTCACCGAGCTCTCCGGCCTCGCCCCCGGAAGCGCCGAGCACGCCCGGGTGCGTGCCGCGCTCATCGAAGCCAACCTCCCACTGGTCCGCTACGCCGCCGCCCGCTTCCGCAGCCGCAACGAGCCGATGGAGGACGTGATCCAGGTCGGCACCATCGGCCTGATCAACGCGATCGACCGGTTCGACCCGGAACGCGGGGTGCAGTTCCCGACCTTCGCGATGCCCACCGTCGTCGGCGAGATCAAGCGCTACTTCCGCGACAACGTCCGCACCGTCCACGTACCGCGGCGCCTCCACGAGCTGTGGGTCCAGGTCAACGGGGCGACCGAGGATCTGACGGTACTGCACGGCCGCTCCCCCACCACGGCCGAGATCGCCGAGCGGCTGAAGCTCAGCGAGGAAGAGGTGCTCGCCTGCATCGAGGCGGGCCGCTCGTATCACGCCACATCACTGGAAGCGGCTCAGGAGGGCGATGGGCTCCCGGGGCTGGTCGACCGGCTCGGCTACGAGGACCCGGCACTGGCCGGGGTGGAACACCGTGACCTGGTGCGCCATCTGCTCGTCCAGCTGCCCGAGCGGGAACAACGCATCCTTTTGCTCCGTTACTACAGCAACTTGACCCAGTCTCAGATCAGCGCGGAGCTCGGCGTCTCCCAGATGCACGTCTCCCGCCTGCTGTCCCGGAGCTTCGCCAGGCTCAGATCCGCAAATCGGATCGAGTCCTAATCACGACGGGCGATACCCACCCCGGTGGACCGGGGCAGTAATGTCGACTTGGCGCTACAGCGTGTTGCCGACATGTGACATTCTGCTGGAACCGCGTTTGCCGCGGCTCGACCTCCGGTATTCAGGGGGAAGCTGCGTTGCACGCGCGCCGCGCGCAGCTGGGATCCGTCCGCGACCTCAAGGGGGTGGCATGTCCGTAGAACTGGGCAGCTCGAAGGTGCTCACCAATGACGCACCGCACGCGCCTGACGACTGCGACACCATCGACACCCGCACCCTCTCCCGCTCCCTGTTCCTGCGGCTCGCCGCACTCGACCGGGACAGCGTGGAGGCCACCTACGTACGCGACACCCTCATCGAGCTGAACCTCCCTCTGGTCCGTTACGCGGCCGCCCGGTTCCGCAGCCGGAACGAGCCGATGGAGGACATCGTCCAGGTCGGGACCATCGGCCTGATCAAGGCGATCGACCGGTTCGACTGCGAACGCGGCGTGGAGTTCCCGACCTTCGCGATGCCGACCGTCGTCGGTGAGATCAAGCGCTTCTTCCGGGACACCAGCTGGTCGGTGCGGGTTCCGCGGCGGCTCCAGGAGCTGCGGCTGGCGCTGACGAAGACAAGTGACGAGCTGTCACAGAAGCTGGACCGCTCCCCGACCGTCACCGAACTCGCCACGGCGCTCGGCGTCTCGGAGGAGGACGTGGTCGACGGGCTCGCGGTGGGCAACGCCTACACGGCGAGCTCGCTGGACTCCCCCTCCCCCGAGGACGACGGCGGCGAGGGCTCCCTCGCTGACCGGCTCGGTTACGAGGACAGCGCGCTGGAGGGCGTGGAGTACCGCGAGTCGCTCAAGCCGCTGCTCGCCAAACTGCCCCCGCGCGAGCGGCAGATCATCATGCTCCGCTTCTTCGCCAATATGACGCAGTCGCAGATCGGGGAAGAGGTCGGCATCTCCCAGATGCATGTGTCCCGGCTGCTGACCCGGACCCTGGCCCAGCTGCGCGAGGGACTCATCGCGGACTGAGTCCCCGGCCCACCGACAGGCCACCGACCCGTCGCGGACATGTGCCGATCGCCGTCCTACGGCGATCGGCACACATCTGTACACCTGACGGGCCGTCAGCCACACTGACCCGATGCGATACGCAGCGAGCCGGACAACGGACCGCCGGGGCAAGGCGATCGCCTCCTCGGCGGTCGCTCTTTGCCTGGGGGCACTGCTCAGCGGCTGCGGCAGCGGCGGCGACGGCTATGTCGCGGCCGGGGCGGCCGGGCCCGACGGTGAGCGGACGGCCAGGGCCGTACCGCCGAAGGGCGGCGTGAAGCTGACGCCGCTGGACCAGGACGGCGAACGCGACGGGCGGGACGGCGACCGCGACGACCGCGATGGCGCGGGCGGACGCGGCGAGGGGACGGCGGACCGGGACGGTACGCCCTCCTCCACGGCTCCTGGCGATCGCGCGCGGAACGGCGGATCGCACGGCCCGGACGAGGCGGATCCGGCGGGCGGCGGGACGGAAGGGGGAGGTTCCGACGGCCACGGCCGGCCGGGCGGCGGCTCCACCCCCGGCCATGGATCCGGTTCGGGTTCCGGTTCTGGCTCCGGCCCGGATTCGCCGGGCGGCTCCGGCTCCCCGGCCCCCGGGCCCTCCACACCCCGGCCCCCCGATCCCCCGACGACGCCCCCGGAGCCACCAGGGCCGGCGGCGCTCGAAGTGGTCGGCGACCCGGAGCGGGCGGCGGCGGACCAACGCTGGTGCGAGAAGGTGACCGTACGGTTCCGCAACACCGGCGGTCAGCCGGTGACCTCGGGCACCATCACCTTCGCGACGCACATCATCGACTCGATCGGCATCGACTGGGCGACCCGGGAGTCGAAGGAAAAGCTGCCCGCGCCGATCGGCGCGGGTCAGAGGAAGGAGAAGACCTGGACGGTGTGCGTGGACGCCTGGCGGGTGCCGCTGGGCATGCACATCGAGACGCGGGACGTCTCGGTCAGCTGGGAGCCGGAGCGGGAGACCTCATCACCCCGGCCGTAGCCGACGACGCCGGGCGCCCGGTATGAGCCGGGCGCCTCACGACCCGCGCCCGGAAAAGCGCCGGCCGGCCTCGCTCAGGAAAGCGCCAGCCAGGCCACCCCGGCGATGACGGCGATCGCGACGATCACGCCGACGATCACGCCGATACGCGATCCGCCGCTCGGCGCGGTGGTCGGCTGCGGCTGTCGGCCGCCCTCGTCGACGAAGGCACGGAACATCTGCGTGGAACCGGCCGGGTCGTGGTTGCCGTTGGGGCCCTGGGGGTTGTTCGCCATGGCCCCCGACCCTAGCGAACGAGCGTAATCCCGCCCACCCCCGGGGCCCTGCGGTCCCCGTCACGCATCCCACGCCCCGGCCACCCCACCCGCCACGGCCGAGCGGCGCCCTCACCGGCGCGTTTTAACAACCTGCCCGACTCTTTAACGGCTGTTTACCGCCCAGATCGCCCTTTCATTTGCCTGTAGCAACCAACTCCTTCTATGGTTGCCTCAAGCAACTGATCACCATCCGGGAGGTGCCGTGGCCACACAGAGCCAGTACGAGGAGCTGGCCCGGCAGCTCAGCGCCATCGGCGCCGTCAAACGAGGCCTGGGCCGGGTGCTGCCGCCCGACTGCCCCTCGGGTTCGGCCGTGGTCCTGATGCTGCTGGACCGCTACGGCGAGATGCGCATGAGCAAACTCGCCGAGCTGCTCGACATCGATATGTCGGTGACCAGCCGTCATGTGGCGCATATCGCGGACCGCGGCTGGGTGGACCGCACGCCCGATCCGCTGGACCGGCGGTCGCGGCTGCTGAGCATTAACGCCGATGGAAAAGAGCTGCTCAGACAGGTCTCCGAGCGCTACACCGAAGCGCTCGCCCGCTGTCTGAGCGACTGGTCCGACGATGACGTCGGCCGTCTCAATGAACTTCTCGCCCGGTTGCGGACCGGCTTCGGGGACACCCGGTGCCGGCTCCCCGCCCACCAGGGCGAGGCAATAACCCGTACACCTTCGCAACGATAAGGACATTCATGGCTACGACCACACCGGACGGCGGTGTGCGGGGACCCGCGGGGCACCCCGCCCACGCCAAGCACGCGGGAGGAGGTCACCGGGCCCATCACGGCCACGGTTCCGACTCCTCGGAGCCGATGACCCACCGCCAGATCATGGAGGCCCTGTCCGGGCTGCTGCTCGGGATGTTCGTGGCGATCCTGTCGTCCACGATCGTCTCGAACGCGCTCCCCGAGATCATCTCGGACCTCCACGGCAGCCAGTCCTCCTACACCTGGGTGGTCACCGCCGCCCTGCTGTCCATGACGGCCGCCACCCCGCTGTGGGGCAAGCTCTCCGATCTGTTCAGCAAGAAGCTGCTGGTCCAGTCGGCACTGCTGATCTACGTCGCGGGCTCGGTGGTCGCCGGTCTGTCCCAGAACACCAGCATGCTGATCGCCTGCCGGGTGGTCCAGGGCATCGGCGTCGGCGGTCTGTCCGCCCTCGCCCAGATCGTCATGGCGGCGATGATCTCCCCGCGTGAGCGCGGCCGTTACAGCGGCTATCTGGGCGCCACCTTCGCCGTCGCGACCGTCGGCGGTCCGCTGCTCGGCGGCGTGATCACCGACACCGAGTGGCTCGGCTGGCGCTGGTGCTTCTACGTCGGCGTCCCGTTCGCGATCATCGCGCTGATCGTGCTCCAGAAGACCCTGAAGCTCCCGGTCGTGAAGCGGGACGTCAAGGTCGACTGGGCCGGTGCCCTGTTCGTCAGCGCCGCGGTCTCCCTGCTGCTGATCTGGGTGACCTTCGGCGGCGACAAGTACGACTGGATCTCCTGGCAGACGTACGCGATGGTGGGCGGCTCGCTCGCCCTCGCGCTGATCTTCATCCTGATCGAGTCCAGGGCGAGCGAACCGATCATCCCGCTGCGGCTGTTCCGCAACAAGACGATCACCCTCACCGCGCTGGCGTCGCTCTTCGTGGGTATCGCGATGTTCGCCGGCACCGTCTTCTTCAGCCAGTACTTCCAGCTGGCGCGCGGTGAGTCGCCGACCATGTCCGGTGTCATGACGATCCCGATGATCGGCGGACTGTTTCTCTCCTCGACCATCTCCGGCCAGATCATCACCAAGACCGGTCGCTGGAAGGCATGGCTGGTCAGCGGTGGTGTGCTGGTCACCGCGGGTCTCGGATTGCTCGGCACCATCCGGTACGACACCCCGTACTGGCACTTGGCCGTCTACATGGCGCTGCTGGGCCTGGGCATCGGCATGATGATGCAGAACCTGGTGCTGGCCACCCAGAACCAGGTGGCCCCGCAGGACCTCGGCGCGGCCAGCGCCGTCGTCACCTTCTTCCGTTCCCTGGGCGGTGCGGTCGGTGTCTCCGCGCTGGGCGCGGTGCTCGCCAACCGGGTCACCCACTACGTCAAGGACGGTCTGGCCGACCTCGGCCCCAAGGGCGCGGCGCTGGGCCACGCGGGCACCGGCGGCGGGGGCATCCCCGACCTGGACACGATGCCGCAGCCGCTGCGGACGGTCATGGAGAGCGCCTACGGCCACGGCATCGGCGATGTCTTCCTCTACGCCGCGCCGTCCGCACTGCTCGCCTTCCTGCTGACCCTGTTCATCAAGGAGGTCGCGCTGAAGACCAGTTCCGGCTCCCAGGAGGCCGGTGCCCACGCCCCGGCCGCGTCCGGTGACGCCCCGGCGGCGGCCACCGCTCCGGCGGTGACCGAGGCCCAGGCCGAGTCCGAGGCCGAAACCGCCGCGGCCGCCGCCCAGCTCGCGGACCTCGAGCCCGCGCTGGTGGGCGCGCCCTCCGCCTCGGTGCCCGAACCGGGTTCCGACGGTGCCCAGGCCGCCCAGGCCGCACCGCACCGCCTGGCGGCGTTCGCCTCCGCCGGGGGCGCCGGCGCGGATCAGCCGCCCCGGCAGGGTGTGCACGGTTTCGTGCGCAACGGGGACGGCGGCGCGGTGCCGCGCGCCGCGGTCACACTGATCTCGCTGGCCGGACGGCAGTTGGGCCGCTCGGTGGCGCACGGCGACGGCTCGTACGCCCTGGACGCGCCGGGCTCCGGCTCCTATGTCCTGATCGCGGCGGCCGACGGTCACCAGCCGCAGGCGTCCACCGTGATGATCGGTGACGAACCGCTCGGCTTCGACATCGTGCTGTCGGCCACCAGCGGTCTGGTGGGCTCCGTGCGCGGCGCCGCCGACGGCCGCCCGGTGGACGGTGCGATGGTCGTGGTCACCGATGTCCGCGGTGAGGTGCTGGCCACCGGAAAGACCGGTGAGCAGGGTGACTTCGGCTTCGAGGAGCTGATCGCCGGGACCTTCACCATCGCGGTGAACGCCGCCGGGTTCCGCCCCGCCGCGCTGCCGGTCGAGGTCGGCGCCCACGGGCTGACCCGGGTGGAGATACCCCTCCAGGCGGGCGCCCGGGTGCAGGGCACCGTACGGGCCGGTTCCGGTCAGCGGCCGCTCGCGGACGCCCGGGTCACCCTGGTGGACGCCGCCGGGAACGTGATCGCCACCGCCACCACCGGGACGGACGGCGCCTACGCCTTCACCGACCTGGACGCGGGCGACTACACCGTGATCGCGAGCGGCTATCCGCCGGTCGCGGGCGCGCTGACGGTCTCCGGGGAGGGAGTCGACGGACACGACGTCGGCCTCGCCCACCCGGGCGACTGAGACTCCGGGCCGGGGCGTGACGAGCGGAGACACGCCCCGGCCCGGACCGGGACGGCGGAATCGTCCGCCGTGACCCGGAACCCGGATCCGGGCGGCGGTGTACTAGAGGCAGGGGACGGCCTCACACCGGCGCCTGGATCCGGCGCACGAAGACCAGTTACTCGGGAGCGGGAGCGAGAGGCGGCATGACGACCACGGAAGCGGGCACGGGCGGGGCAGCGGGGCTGCGGGCCCGGATCCGCACACGGGACGGCTGGGCGGTGCAGCACGCGGTGCTGACCATCACGGATATGACGGGTGCGCAGGTGCTGCGCGCCCAGGCCGCGGAGGACGGCTCGGTGCGTACGGAGGAGCCGCTCGCGGCCGGTCCGTACACGGTCATCGCCACCGCCGTCGGCTATGCGCCCGTCGCCTCGACGGCCATCGTCACCGGCTCCGGCCGGGCCGATCTGGGCACGGTGGTGCTGGCGCGGCAGGGCGGGGTGGAGCTGCCGCCGCCGGGGGCGTGGACGCTGGATCCGGCGCATTCCACCGTGGCCGCCACGGCCCAGCACCTGGGGATATCCAGTGTGCACGGCCGGTTCACCGACTTCGGCGGGCGGATCGAGATAGCCGAGGACATCGAGAAGTCCACCGTGGAGGCGGTGATCCAGGCGGCCAGCATCGACACCGGGAACGGAATGCGGGACGGCCATCTGAAGTCGCCCGACTTCCTGAACGTGGAGCAGTACCCGGTGCTGACGTACCGGGGGGCGCAGCTGAGCACGGCGGGGCCGGACCGCTGGACCGTGCACGGTGAGCTGTCGATGCACGGTGTCATCCGGGAAGTGCATCTCGATCTGACCTATCTGGGCACCGGTCCGGACCCCTGGGGCGGGGTGCGGGCGGCCTTCCGGGCCACGGCGGAGCTGCGCCGGGAGGACTTCGCGATGAACTACAACCAGGTGGTCGCTGCGGGTATCGCGGCGATCGGCACCACGCTGCGGGTGGAGCTGGACATCCAGGCGGTGCAGGGGGAGGAGCTGCCGGTGGCGTAAGGGGGCGGCGGGGCGGCGGGGCGGCGGGACGGCGGCCCGGGCCGGAGCCGCCGCGGCGGGCGCGGCGCGGGCGGCCGGTGCCGGACCGGGGGTCAGCTCTCGCGGGTACGCGAAGCCGTATTGCGCAGGGTCGCGTCGCGCAGGGCCTCGATACCGGCGATCGCGATGTCCAGGGCGAAGGCGAAGTCCCGGTTCCGCATCTCATCGACGCTGATATCGCCCTGGGCGGCGAACATCTCCCGGGCGCCGTCGAAGTCGGGACGGTCCTTGACCGTGGTCATCACCTCGTCGAACAACTCGTCCTGGGCGATGCCCTCCTCACGGCAGCGGACGGCGAACCGGCCCTCGATGGTGCTGAAGCCATAGACGAACTGGGTGACCAGGGCGAGGGCGCTGGACACCTTCTCCAGCGGCAGCCCGCTGTTGCGCACCACGGCCTGTGCGGCGTTGCTGAACGCCATCGAGTTGGGCCCCATATTGAGGAACTCGCCCATCAGCGGGGAGAGCCAGGGGTGGCGGACCAGTACCTTCCGGCACTCCGTGGCGAGTTGGCGCAGTTGATCACGCCAGTCACGCGGCTCGGCGGGGAGACGGCCCTCGGCGCCCGCCGCCGGTGCCGCCCCTGCCGCCTCCGCCGCCGCCTCCGCCGCAGGGGGGACCCGGCCCGGGTCGACGGCCTCGATGGGGAGCACGATCTCGCCCATGGCGGCATCGAGGGCGAGCTCAAGAAGTTGGTCCTTGGTGTCCACGTACCAGTAGACGGACATGGCGGTGACACCGAGCTCCGCCGCCAGACGCCGCATGGAGAAGCCCGTGAGCCCCTCGGCGTCCAGCAGCCGGACCGTCGCCGCGACGATCTTCAAACGGTCCAGACCGACCGGCTGCTGAGCTCCCTTGCGCCTCGGTGTCTTGGGTTCGGAGAGCCATACGCTGGACCGCGGACTGATGGCACGGCTGCCGGTTGCCATGGCGCGCTCTCCTTCTTCGATGCGCTGTCGCCACCCGTCCGGGGCCCCCGGGCGGGCAGCGGGTCATACATGTCCGATGCTATGCCGCCACGGCGTTCCGTGAAGATCGTTCGGCCCGTCCGAGCAGCAGTGCGGCCAGGAGCCCGCCCGCCAGCACCGCCGCGGCCCCGACCAGCTGGCTGGTCTCGACACCGGAGGCGAAGGCATCGGTCACCGACGCCCGCTCCCCGGGGGTCCGGGCGGCGGCCACGGCGGCCGGAAGCGACCCCGCACCGGTGGCCACGGCGGGCAGCAGTGCGGCGAAGCGCGAGTTCAGCACGGCACCGAGTACGGCCACACCGAGACCGTTGCCGCATTCGGTGAGGGTGCCGTTGACCCCGGCACCCACTCCAGCCTTCTCCGGCGGGATGGCCGACATGATCGCCGTGGCCATCGCGGGCATGGCCACGGCGATACCGAGGCCCATCACCACCAGGCCGAGGAGCATCCCGCCGTAGCCGTCCGAGCCGAACACCGCGACGGCGGCGAGACCCGTCGCCAGCAGGCCCATGCCGAGGATGACGGTCAGCGGGGTGCCGAGCCTGGGCAGCAGCCGGGCGCCCAGACCGGAGAGATTGACCAGCACCACCGCGAGCGCCAGCGGCGCGGTGCGCAGTCCCGCGTCCAACGCGTCATAGCCGAGCACGAATTGCAGATGCTGGGTGAGCAGGAAGAGCGAACCGCCCATCCCGAAGGCCACGAGGACACCCCCGGCGACGGCGCCCACGAAGCGGCGGTCACGGAAGAAATGCATATCCAGCATGGGATGGGGGATATGACGCTCCCACAGCGCGAACCCGGTCAGCACACTGACGCCGATGAAAGCCGAACAGAGCACCCGGATCGAGGTCCAGCCGTGTTCCGGACCGGAGATGATCCCGAAGACCAGACCGGTCATCCCGATCGTGGAGAGCAGCGCGCCGAGCAGATCGGGCCGGTCTCCGGTGGGGTTACGGGACTCGGGCACCAGCCGCACCACGGCGGCCAGCCCGAGCAGCGCCACGGGGAGGTTGATGAGGAAGATCGAGCCCCACCAGAAGTGCTCCAGCAGGGAGCCGCCGATCAGCGGTCCGGTGGCGAAGCCCAGCGAACTCACCGCGCCCCAGATCCCGATCGCCTTGGTGCGCTCCTCCTCGTCGAAGACCTGCACCACCACGGCCAGGGTGGTGGTCATCAGCAGCGCCCCGCCGATGCCCATTCCCGCGCGGGCGGCGATCAGCTGTCCCGGCCCCTGTGCCAGGGATGCGCAGAGCGACCCCACACCGAAGAGCGCCAACCCGGTGACCAGCATCTTCTTACGTCCATAGCGGTCGGCGGCGCTGCCCGCGGTGAGCAGCAGCCCGGACTGCACCAGCGAATAGGCGTTGATCATCCACTGGATGTCGGCCGTGGAGGCGTGCATCTCCTCGGTGAGGGAGGGGACCGCGACATTGAGGATGGTGTTGTCCAGCAGCACGGTCAGCTGGGCCAGACAGATGACGCCGAGGATCAGCCAGCGCCGCGGATGACCGCCGACCGGTCTGTCCGGCGGGGCGGCGGGGGCGGTGTCGGCGGTCGAGGCCGTCATGGGGTTCTCCCGGGGACGCGCTTGTACGGTGTATGACTGGGCTTGCCATACACCGTACAAGCGATGCTCTACGCCGTACAGGCAATAATGTCCGCGTACGCCGCCGCCCCCAGGTCCTCAGGGCTCCAGTCCTCAGGGCCCCAGGTCCTCAGGACTTCGAGGTGGTCGATGCCTTCGAGGTCAGGTCATAGAGGGTGCTGCCACCGACGGTGACCTTCTTGAAGGTGCTCTCGACCCATGAGGTGATCTGCGAGGAGGTGCCCGAGCTGCGACCGCCGGGGCCACCGCTCCCGGTGCCGGAGGCGATGAAGTAGTGGATCTTCCCCTGCTTCACATACTCCTTGAACCGGGCGAGCGTCGGCGAGGGATCGCTGCCGTTGAAGCCGCCGATGGCCATCACCGGCTTCTCGGTCGCCAGTTGGTAGCCGGCGGCGTTCTGCGAGCCGATCGCCGCCGCGGCCCAGGTGTAGTCGTCGGCGTCCTTCACCAGCGCCGCCTTCACCTTCGCACTGACCTGGCTGCCGTTGAGCAGTCCGCCCATACCGCCGCCCATACCGCCGCCCCGGCCACCGGCCTTGCCGCCTCCGCGCTGTCCGTTCGCGCCCGGGGTGCCGCCGTTGGCGTTGCCGTTGCCGTTGCCGTTCTGCGGGGGCGTACCGCCAGGGAAGCCGCCGCCGGGCATCCCGCCGTTCTGGCCGCCCTGACCGCCCGGTTGACCGCCCTGACCCGGCTGGCCCTGGCCGCCTTGGCCGCCCTGGTTCTGGCCCTGCTGACCGCCCGCCATCCCCGGCGGACCGCCCGGGAAGCCGCCCCCGGGACCGCCGCCGCCGGGTCCGCCCCGGCCGCCCGACACCGCGGGACCGGCCGTCACGATCGAGCCGTTGTGCGGGGTGTCCACCGTCTCCAGCGTGTAGGCCACCGGTCCGGCCAGCGCCACCGCGAGGCCGAGTCCGGCCACGCCCAGCGCCGCACCGCGCCCCAGCCGGGACGTCCACAGCAGCCCGACCGCGGCCACCAGACCACCGGCCAGCACCACCCAGCGCAGCCACGGGTACCAGTCCGCGGACCGCCCCAGCAGGACGTACGACCAGACGGCCGTCACCGCCACCGTGACCGCGAGCACCGCCGGAGCCACCGCCCCGGAGGACCGCCGCTCCCACAGCAGGACCGCCCCCATGCCGACGACCGCCGCGATGTACGGCGCGAGCGCCACGTTGTAGTACTGGTGGAAGATCCCGGACATGAAGCTGAAGATGGCGAAGGTCATCAGCAGCGCTCCGCCCCACACCAGGAACGCCGACCGCCACACATCCGTCCGCGCGGCCCGCCGGGTCAGCCAGACCCCCGCCACCAGCAGGATGAACGCCGCGGGCAGCAGCCAGGCGATCTGACCGCCCATGTCGGAGCCGAAGAGCCGGTCGATACCGGTCTCGCCCCACATACCGCCCCCGCCACCGCCACCAGGACCACGTCCGCCGCCGCCGACGCTTCCGGTCTCGTCGCCGTTGATCCGCCCCAGGCCGTTGTAGCCGAAGGTCAGCTCCAGGAAGCTGTTGTGCTGCGAGCCGCCGATGTACGGGCGTGAGGACGCGGGCCACAGCTCGACGATCGCTACCCACCATCCGCCGGCGGCCACCATCGCGGCTCCGGCCAGCAGCAGTTGCCGGATCCGGCGGCCGAGTCCGGTCGGTGCGCACACCAGGTACACCAGCGCCAGCGGCGGCAGGATCAGCCACGCCTGGAGCGTCTTGGTCAGGAAGCCGAGACCGAAGCAGACCCCGGCCAGTACCAGCCACTTGGTCCGCGCGTCCTCCAGCGCGCGCAGCACGCACCACACCGCCGTGACCATCAGCAGACACAGCAGCGCGTCGGGGTTGTTGAAGCGGAACATCAGCGCCGCGACCGGGGTGACCGCCAGCACCGCACCCGCGATGAGCCCGGCGACCGCGCCGGACCTGCGCCGGACGGCCGCGTACAGCACCCCGACCGTGGCCACGCCCATCAGCGCCTCGGGGACGAGGATCGCCCAGGAACTCAGCCCGAAGAGCCGCACCGACAGCGCCATCGGCCACAGCGCGGCCGGGGGTTTGTCGACGGTGATGGAGTTCGCCGCGTCGGACGAGCCGAAGAAGAACGCCTTCCAGCTCTCACCGCCCGCCTGGGCGGCGGCCGAGTAGAACTGGTTGGCGTAACCGGAGGCGCCCAGGCTCCACAGGTAGAGCGCGGCGGTCACCGCCAGCAGCGCCCACAGCGCGGGGCGCGCCCACCGCGGGTCGTCCGTACGTGGTGCTGCGGCATCAGGGGTGGCTTCGGGGGGTGGCATGGCGGGACCGATCTGTCGCTGGTCGTAGGAGGTGGTCATCGGTGGTCCCCCGGGTGGGTGTGGTCGGCGGTGCGGACGGCGGCGCTCACGCGATCACGGTCACCGTCCCGGTCCCGGTCCCGGTCCCGTTCGCGGTCACGGTCGGGGTCGCGGTCGGGGTCCGGCGGGAAGACCCAGGCCCGGAAGAGCAGGAAGCGCAGCACGGTCGCGGCGAGGTTCGCCGCGATCAGCACGGCCAGTTCGGTGCCGTGCGAGGGAGTGCCGGGCGCGGCCGCGAGCGCCGCCAGCGAACCACTGGTCAGCGCGAGTCCGATGCCGAACACCACCAGCCCCTGCGCCTGGTGGCGCACCGCCCGGTCCCGTCCGCGCACCCCGAAGGTGAGCCTCCGGTTGGCCGCGGTGTTGCCGAGCGCGGATACCAACAGCGCCAGCGCGTTGGCCGTCTGCGGACCGGTGCCGAGCCGGAAGGCGGAGTACAGCAGCAGGTAGACCAGTGTGCTGAGCACACCCACGACACAGAATCCGACGAGCTGACGGGGCAGTCCGCCCGGCACGCCGCTCAGTTCGCGGTCACGCGGATCGTCCCCGAAGGGACGGCGCACCCGGTCCAGCGGCAGCGCGCCCGTCGCCAGCGCGCGCCCCACCCGCCAGACGCCCTTGAGGTCATCGGTGGCGGTGCGCACCAGGTGCACCGTGCTGTCGGGGTCGTCGACCCAGTCCACCGGCACCTCGTGGATCCGCAGTCCGGCCCGTTCCGCGAGCACCAGCATCTCGGTGTCGAAGAACCAGCCGGAGTCCTCGACCAGCGGCAGCAGCCGCTCCGCGACGTCCTTGCGGATCGCCTTGAACCCGCACTGCGCGTCCGAGAAGCGGGCGGCCAGACTGCCGCGCAGGATCAGGTTGTACGCCCGCGAGATGAACTCCCGCTTGGGTCCGCGCACCACGCGCGAACTGCGCGCCAGCCGCGACCCGATCGCCAGGTCGGAGTGGCCGGAGATCAGCGGGGCGACCAGCGGCAGCAGCGCGTTGAGGTCGGTCGACAGATCGACGTCCATATAGGCCAGTACGGGCGCGTCGGACAGCGACCACACGGTGCGCAGCGCTCTCCCCCGCCCCTTCTGCTCCAGCCGGACCGCGGTGACCTCGTCGAGCGAGTCGTCGAGGCGGGCCGCGATCTCGGGGGTGCGGTCCGTACTGGCGTTGTCGGCGATGGTGATCCGGAAGCGGTAGGGGAAGGTGCGCACCAGGTGGTCGCACAGCCGCCGGACACAGCGCTCGAGATCCGCCTCCTCGTTGTAGACGGGGACGACGACGTCGAGCACCGGCCGGTCCCCGGCGACCGCCACCGGGCCGCGGGCGGGCAGGGTGACGAGAGGGGTTCCGGACGGCGCCCCCGGAAGCCCGGGAGGGCCGGACGGGAAGGGAGAAGTGTCGGTTCGCATGGTCCGACATTCGCGAGCGGCGCTGTCACGGCCGTGTGGTCGCCCTGTGGACCGCCTGTGAGTCCGCGAGCCCTCCGCCGTGCCTCGCCCCTGTCCTGCCCAACCGCTGGTCAGAGCCCTCAAGAGCGATCCGGCGCGGGGGCGGGAGCACGGGCAGACGGATGCCGAACACCGTGCGCCCCGGGACGCTCGTCACCGTCACCGTGCCGCCGTGCGCCGTCACCACCGCCTGCACGATGGCCAGCCCCAGCCCCGTGCTGCCCGCCGACCGCGAACGCGAGGCGTCACCCCGCGCGAAACGTTCGAAGACGTGCGGCAGCAGATCGGGCGGGATACCCGGTCCGTTGTCCTCGATCTCCAGTGAGACGTACGGGGGGCGGGCCGCGCAGGCCGTATCCGCCGTACCGCCGCCGCGTGGCAGCACCCGCGCCGTGACCGTCGTCCCGGCCGGGGTGTGCGTACGGGCGTTGCCGAGCAGGTTGACGAGCACCTGGTGCAACCGGGGGCCGTCACCGTGGACGACCGCCGGTTCATCGGGCAGCTCCAGCCGCCACGCGTGGTCGGCACCGGCCGCGCGGGCGTCGCTCACGGCGTCCACCACCAGGGGGGAGAGGTCGGTCTCCGCGCATTCCAGCGGACGTCCCGCGTCGAGCCGGGCGAGCAGCAGCAGGTCCTCGACGAGGAGGGTCATCCGCCCGGCCTCCGACTCCACCCGGCCGAGGGCGTGCCGGGTGTCCGGTCCGATCTCCTCCCGGCCGCGCCTGGTCAGCTCGGCGTAACCGCGGATCGAGGCGAGCGGTGTCCGCAGCTCATGGCTGGCGTCGGCGACGAACTGCCGGACCCGGGTCTCGCTCTCCTGCCGCGCCGCGAGCGCCGACTCCACATGCCCGAGCATGCGGTTGAGCGCCGCGCCCACCTGTCCCACCTCGGTCCGCGGATCGGCCTCGGAGGGCGGCACCCGTTCACGCAGCGCGACCTCACCGCTGTGCAGCGGGAGTTCCGAGACCCGGGTCGCGGTCGCGGCCACCCGGCGCAGCGGGCGCAGCGATATGCCGACGGTCGCGGCACCGGCGATCCCGGCCGCGACCAGTCCGGCGGCGGTCACACAGACCTCCACCAGGATGAGGGTGTTGACGGTCTGCTGCGTCTGGCCCAGCGGGAAGGCCAGCACGATCCCGTCCCTCGCGTTCTCCGGCTGGGCGATCACGCGGTAGTCGCCGAGGCCGGGCAGCTCGAGGGTGTGCACACGTCCGTCCCGCGCCACGGTCGCGAGCGCGCGCAGCTGCCCGCCGGACAGCGTGTCCACCCGGCTGCTGGGGTCGAGGTCGGCGGACATCGGAGTGTCATTGCTCCGGCCCGCCTGGACGATGGCGCCCCCGTCGTCGAAGCGCGCGCCGACGGTACCGATGGGCTGACCGGGGGAGGCGATGAACAGCAGGTCGTCAGGGGCGTGCTGACCGGGCCGGTTCATGAAGCGGCCGACCGAGGCGCGCAGGTCGTCGTCCACCTGGCCCTGGAGATAGGACCGCAGAACGATGGTGGTGACCGAGCCGATCACCGCGCAGACGACCGCGATCAGCACGACGGACGAGACCACCAGACGGGTCCGCAGCGACCAGCGACGACGGCGGGTCCGGGGGCGGGGTCCCCGCGCACCGGGTTCCGGCGTACCGGGCTCCCGCGCACCGGGTCCCGTCGTACCTGATGTCTTCGGGCGGGCCGGGCCGCCGCCGGTACCGGCCGCTGGGCGCACCACGTCCCTACTCCCCCGGCTTGAGCAGGTACCCGGCTCCCCGCCGGGTGTGGATCATCGGGCTTCGTCCCGCGTCGATCTTCCGCCGCAGATAGGAGATGTAGAGCTCGACGACATTGGCCTGACCGCCGAAGTCATAGCTCCAGACCCGGTCGAGGATCTGCGCCTTGCTGAGCACCCGCCGGGGGTTGCGCATCAGATAGCGCAGCAGCTCGAACTCGGTCGCGGTGAGGTGGATCTCCTGGCCCCCGCGCGACACCTCGTGACTGTCCTCGTCCAGGACCAGGTCACCGACGGCGAGCACCGATTCGGCGCGCGCCGCGGCCGCCCCCGACCGGCGCAGCAGACCGCGCAGCCGGGCGACGACCTCCTCCAGGCTGAAGGGCTTGGTCACGTAGTCGTCGCCGCCGGCCGTCAGCCCGGCGATCCGGTCCTCGACCGCGTCCCGGGCGGTCAGGAACAGCACCGGGACCTCCGGCAGCTCCCGGCGCAGCCGTCCCAGCACCGCCAGGCCGTCCATGTCCGGCAGCATGACGTCCAACACCACCGCGTCGGGCCGCAGCTCGCGGGTGGTCCGTACCGCCTCGGCGCCGTCGCTCGCGGTGCGCACCTCCCAGCCCTCGTAGCGCAGGGCCATCGACAGCAGATCGGCGAGGGCCGATTCGTCGTCCACCACCAGCACCCGCACGGGGCTCCCGTCGGGACGCAGCAGCTCGGTACGCCCAGCGGGCGGTGTCGCCATCATGGCCCACAGCGTGTGGGATCCGTCTGAGAGATCCCTTTCGGCAGTCTGTGAGGAGTCTGAGAAAGAGGGAGTCCGGGAGAGGGGTCCCGGGACGCCCCTGGACCGCCCGGGGACCGCCCCGGGGCCGCCCTGTGGGCCGAACGGACCACCGGGGGAATTTCTCGAAAGGATCACCCGGTTCCCCGGGCATGGCATCTCATCCCGCACTCGGCACCATCGGCGTCTGGACCGGCGCCCTGCACTCCACCGACCCCGCGAAACACCCGCGGGTCCGGGAGGCGGCGGCGGAAGTGGACGAGCTCGGCTACGGCGCGCTCTGGCTCGGCGGCAGCCCCGGCCCCGACGAGGCCGCGTTCCTGCTGGACGCGACCTCCCGCCTCACCGTGGCCACCGGCATCCTCAGCATCTGGGACCACGAGCCCGGCTATGTGGCCGAGCGGTACGCCGCGATCGACACCCGCCATGAGGGCCGCTTCCTGCTGGGACTCGGCGTGAGCCACGGGACGATGGTCGAGCGGTACGCACGCCCGTACTCCGCGATGCGGGACTACCTGACCGCGCTGGACTCGGCGCCGACCCCGGTGCCCGCCTCCCGCCGCGTCCTGGCCGCCCTCGGCCCGAAGATGCTGGAGCTGTCGCGCGACCGCGCCGCCGGCGCGCATCCGTACCTCGTCACCCCCGAGTTCACCGCCTCGGCCCGGGAGACCCTGGGGAGCGGGGCCCTGCTCGCCCCCGAGCTCAAGGTCGTGCTGGACACGGACCTGGAGCGCGCCCGCGCCACCGCCCGCGACTACCTCTCCTTCTACCTGGGGCTGCCCAACTACACCAACAACCTGCTGCGGCTGGGCTTCGCCGAGGAGGACTTCAAGGACGGCGGCAGCGACCGCCTCATCGGTTCCGTCTTCGCCCTGGGCGACGCGGAGGCGGTCCGGCGCCGGGTGGACGAGTTCCTCTCCGCGGGCGCGGACCACCTGGCCGTCCAGGTGGTGACGGCGAACACCTTCGAGGACATCCCGCTCGAGGCGTGGCGCACGCTGGCCGAGGCGCTGCCGCTGCGCGGATGAGCTGACGCGGATGAGCTGACGCGGAGGGCGCGTCATGGGCCCGCCCGCACCCGGGTGCGGGCGGGCTTCTGCGTCTCCAGCGAGGGCCTCAGATCCCGAACATCCGGGCCGCGTTGCCGTAGCAGACCGCGCGCAGCCAGTCCTCGTCCTGACCGATCCGGGTCAGGACCTCCAGCGCATGCCCGTAGGGATAAGGGATGTTGGGGAAGTCGCTGCCGAAGAGCACCCGGTCGCCCAGTGCCGCGAGCCGCCCGCGGTCCGCCGGGGCGAAGGGCCAGCGCTTCTCGATGAAGTCGGTGAACACCATGGTGGTGTCCAGGTGCACCTCGTCGTACCGCTCGGCCAGCGCCATGAACTCCGCGTACTCCGGCAGCCCCATATGCGCGATGATCAGCCGCAGTCGGGGATGGCGGGCGAGCACCGCGGCCACCGGCCCCGGGCCGGTGTACTTGCCCGGCGCCGGGCCCGAGCCGCAGTGCACGACGATCGGCGTACCGGTCTCGGCGAGCAGCCCCCACACCGGGTCGAGCAGCGGATCCGCCGGGTCGTAACCGCCCACCTGCACATGTGCCTTGAACACCCGGGCGCCGTTCGCCAGCGCCTCGCGCACATAGCCCTCGGCGCCCGGCTCGGGGAAGAAGGTCGCGGTGTGCAGACAGTCGGGAGTGCGCTCCGCGAACCCGACCGCCCACTGGTTGAGCCACACCGCCATATCCGGCTTGTGCGGGTAGAGCATCGAGGTGAAGGCCCGTACCCCGAAGCCGCGCAGCACCGCGAGCCGTTCGTCCTCCTCGTCGCGGTACTTGACGGGCCAGGGGATGCCGACCAGCGGTTCGACGGCGTCGAAGTAGGCCCAGACCTTGTCGAGTACCCGCTGGGGCATGAAGTGCGTGTGTACGTCGATGAGTCCGGGCAGCGCGAGGTCCTGCCAGAACCGTCGCACCGCCACCGTGTCCGTGTCCGCAGCCCCGGTCACGTCCGTCACGTCCGTCACGTCCGTCACGCCTGGATCGCTCATACGGGTCACCGTACGGCCGTGTGTCCAGTCACCGGTGCCCGGCCCCCGGCGCGCTACAGCGGCGTAGCAGCCACGCTGCGGCTTGATGACATACGGGAACGGGGATTTTGTCACCCGCATGATGGAGTCGGGCAGAAGATCACGGGAGTACGGGATCCTGGCCGGATCCCTGGGTAGGCGCCGACCCGCGCCACCGACCGAGGCGCCATCGCCACCACCACCCGGGGCCGCGTCGCCCAACGGCCCGCCGCCCGGGGGCAGTACAGCCGAACCACCTCAACGGGGGACATCGATGCACCACATACCGGTCCGCACGCGCACCGCAACCGCAGTCGCCTGCGCGATCGGCGCCCTCGGCGTCGCCCTCCTGGCCACCGGCTGCGCCGACGACGGCGCGAAGGGGGCGGCGCGGTCCCCGGGTTCCGCACACCAGGCGGCCGACGGCGGCCGGACGCTCTCCCTCGGCACCCCCACCCGCGTCACCTACAAGCGCGGTTCCGACCATCAGCGCGGCACCCTGGAGGTGACGGCGGTGAGCGTGCGGAAGGGCACGTCGGCCGGTCCGCGGACGGCGGGACAGCGGGCCGGGGCGCGGACGGCACGGCCGTACTACGTCACCATGCGCTTCGAGAACACCGGCGACCACTCCCTCCACTACCCCTTCCTCAACGCCCCCACCGGGCTCCAGGACAGCAGCGGCGCCGATGACCAGCCGCTGGTCACCGACGACGAGGTGGCGGCGTGCCCGGGGAAGGACCCGGACGACTTCGCGGTGGGCGCGCGGATCGCCCTGTGCAAGGTGTTCCTGGTGCCGAACGGGATGGAGCCCGCGACCGTGACGTACGGCACAGGTGGCGCGGCGGAGCGGCCCGTGCGGTGGAAGGTCGCGGAGCGGGACGGCACGGACAGGGCGGATGTGAAACGGGCCACGGATGTGGCAGGCGGCACCGGCAGGACCCGGGCGACGGGCTGACGCCACCGGGCCCCGCGGCCCCGGTGCGCTCACCGCGGACCGGGGGGGCGCGCCACACAGACCGAGGGCCCGGCACAGAGACTGTGCCGGGCCCTCGGTTTTCAGTAGCGGGGACAGGATTTGAACCTGCGACCTCTGGGTTATGAGCCCAGCGAGCTACCGAGCTGCTCCACCCCGCGTCGGTGAAGACAACACTACGTCATTGTTTCCGTGCAGGGAAATCGATTGAGGACGGCCGGTTACTTTGCAACGTCCACGTCCCAGCCCCGCTCCGAACGGATCCCCCCGGCTGATCGGCGCGTTTGTCACGGTCATGCTGATGTGGAGCACCACCCGTCAC
Organism: Streptomyces sp. NPDC045899; assembly: GCF_056431485.1. Classification (NCBI taxonomy): domain Bacteria; kingdom Bacillati; phylum Actinomycetota; class Actinomycetes; order Kitasatosporales; family Streptomycetaceae; genus Streptomyces; species Streptomyces sp. NPDC045899. The sequence goes on along the minus strand of NZ_JBWKKP010000013.1, from coordinate 113,811 downwards.
TACCGAAACACCCTCATCACGACTTAGCTCACACTCACCGAGCTCTTCACAACGGGGACCCGAACCATGCGCAACCGATCCGCACGCCGTACGCGCCGCACCGCCGCCGCCCTCCTCTGCGCCGCCGGTCTCGCCCTGGGCGCCACCGCCTGCAACGAGGACGCCGCCCAGGACACGGGCAGCAGCGAGAGCCCCGCCGCCAAGGACAAGAAGCCGACCGACCCGGCGGGCAAGGGACAGGACACCGGCGGCGCCGGCAACGACCAGGGGTCCGGCGGCTCCGGCGGCAAGGGCGTCGACGCCGACGCCAACAAGACCATCCCCCTCGGCCAGAAGTCCGCCCTGACCTACAAGCGCTCCAAGAAGGTGGCCACCCTCGAGGTCACCGCCCGGAGCGTGGCCAAGGGCTCGCAGTCGGACCTCTCCGGTCTGCGCCTGGAATCCGACGCCAAGGCGCTCCAGCCGTACTACGTCACGATGGCCTTCAAGAACATCGGCGACAACTCCGTCAAGTACCCCTTCCTCAACACCCCCACCAACGTCCGTGACAGCAAGGGCAACCCGGCCAAGACCCTCATCACCTCGGACGACGCCGTGCAGTCCTGCCCGAGCAAGGACCCGGACACCTTCGCCCCCGGGGACGACGCCACCATCTGCAAGATCTTCCTGCTCCCCAAGGGCGAGGCCCCGTCCCTCGTCTCCTACACCGGCGACTTCGACAAGGGCCCGGTCTACTGGAAGGCCACCAAGGATTGACGTCCGCCCCCGCACACCCGAGGTGGCCGCTCCCCGCACCGGGGACCGGCCACCTCCGCGTTCACCGCTCGCCGCCCGGCCCGCGGCACCCATGGGGCACCACCACGACCTGGTCCGCGGCCCCGGCCTATAGAGTCCGTTCACGCGCGATCAACGCGCCGTGTCGAGCTGGGGGAGCTCTGGGAGCCATGGAATCGACGCCCATCGTCCTCGTCCACGGGACACGCTTCAGCGCGGGACAGTGGAGCTGCCAACTCCGTTCGCTTGCCTCGGACTTCCCGGTCGCGGCCCCCGATCTGCCCGGTCACGGAGCCCGTTCCGCGGAGCCCTGGAGCCTGAGTGCCGCGACGAAGATCGTGGCGGACGCCGTGGACTCCCTCGGCGGCGCACCGGCCCTGGTCGTCGGGCACTCGCTGGGCGGCTACGTCGCGCTGGAGTTCGCACGGCACTTCCCCGAGCGGCTGCGCGGGCTGGTCCTCGCCGGTGCCAGCGCCACCACCCGGGGACCGCTCACGGCCCCCTACCGCTGGGTGGCCGGGCTCGTCCCCCGTATCCCGGCCGACCGGCTGACCCGCTGGAACAACCGGTTCCTGCGCCGCCTCTATCCACCGGAGGTGGTGGACGCCACCATCCGTTCCGGCTACGCCTTCCACACCCTCCCGGCCGCGTGGGGCGAGGTACTCGGCCGCTTCGACGCGAGCGCGATGCGCCACGTCGACGCCCCCGTGCTCATCCTCAACGGCGAACGGGACCCCCTCTTCCGGGCCGGTGAGCGCGAGTTCGCCCGCGCCCACCCCAACGCCCGGATCGAGCTGATCCCACGCGCCCGCCACCTCGCGAACTTCGACGCCCCCGCGGCCTTCACCGACGCCATCCGCCGCTTCGCCCGCGAACTCCCCACGGGCTCATGACCCGCCGGCCGTCGGTGCGGCCGTCAGTGCCGCCGTCGGTGCCCTCCCCTACCGTCAGCACGTGACCGAACCCTCCTACCTCACCGCCGTGCGAAGCTCGTACGACACCGTCGCCGACGCCTACACCGAACGCGTCCCGTCCCCCGCCGAGCTGGACCCCCTGTCCCGTGCGATGCTGACCGCGTTCGCCGAACTCGTAACGACCGCCGACCTCGGGCCCGTCGCCGACCTGGGCTGCGGCCCCGGCAAGGTCACGGCGCACCTGGCCGCCCTCGGCGTCCCGGCCTTCGGAATCGATCTGTCACCGAGGATGGTCGAGGTGGCCCGGGCGGCCCACCCGGACCTGCGCTTCACCGTGGGGTCCATGACCGCCCTGGAGGTCGAGGACGACCACCTCGGCGGTGCCCTCGCCTACTACTCCACCCACCACACCCCGCCGGAGCTGCTGCCCACCGTCTACGCGGAGTTCTACCGCACGCTGGCGCCCGGCGGGCGCCTGATGCTGTGCGGCTACGTCGGCGAGCACGAGATCCTGCGCCCCACCAAGGCGTACGGCGACCACCCCGTCTCCTTCGAGTCCCATCTCCTCCCGCAACACCACCTCGCCGACCTCCTGGGCCGGGCCGGGTTCACCCTCACCGCCCAGCTGACCCAGGCCCCCGGCGAAGGCGCCAGGAGAACGGTCGCCAGCTTCCTGGCCCGCAAGCCGGAGCGACGGGACTAGGACGACCCAGGACCTAGGACCGGCCGTGGGCGTCGCGGGCCCGGAGCGCCGCGCGGTAGCTCTCCACCGACTCGCCCAGGTCATCCATGCACTCCCGCACGACGCCGGGCGTACGCTCCCGCACCAGGGTCCGCAGGGCGTGGTCCGGGGAGAACCCGCCCCCGAAGCCGTCCGGGGCGTTGACGGAGATCATGGGCTCATTGGCGAACACCGCCGCGGCGTCGTCGGAGTACCGGTACGTCCACCGGCACGGCCGGAGCCGCAGGGCGGTCTCCCCGAGGTACCGGACCGCCCCCTCGAAGAACGCGTCCCCCGCCGCCGCCTCCAGCGCGGCGGGGCCGTCGAACCGCTCCAGCACCAGCCGTTCCAGTGCCGTGAGCGAGTCCGGCGAGTGGTCGAGGGCGGAACCCGGGGGCACATCGGCCGATCGCCACCGGGCCAGGACGTCATCCATGGGAGCCAGCCACTCCGCCAGACAGCGGCGGGACTCCTCGCTCGCGTGCAGACGGTCGTCCTCGACGTACCAGGCGGATGTCTCGGGCTCCGCCGAGGGCAGCCCGTCCCGCACCCGGTTGCCCAGCGCGACCGGCACCGAAAGCCCGAACTCCTTCAGTCCCTCGGCCTGCCCGGAGGTGAGCAGCAGCCACTGGGCGTCGTAGGAGTCCTCGTCCACCTGGTAGAAGCCGCGCGGATCCGCGTTGCCGGGCACGAGATCGCCGATGGCGTCGAAGACGGTGTTCCAGTCCATGTAGCGAGTGCTGTCGGAGAGGTGTTCCGTCCGGTGCCAGATCGACCGGCCGTTGCGCCGGAAGTGCAGATACTCCTCCCGCTCCGCCCCGTCCTCGACCTGCACCAGGGCGACGTCGTCCACGACCACCGAGCCGCCCGAACACGCCGCCGCTTCGCGCAACAGGTCCTCGTACCCCTCCTCGAGGTCCCCCACGGCCTTTTCGGGCGTCGTGAACCCGATACCGCATTCACCGATGAGGAAGGTCAGTTCCTCCGGATCCTCGAATTGTTCATCGAGGTCCATTCCGATCGCTTCCGCCTCGGCCAGTCCTGTCGCGGCCTGTTCCTCGGTCGCGATGTCCAACTCGACCAATTTCTCCGCGAATTCGCGGAGGCTGTGCCCCGTTGTATTGCTCATGGCAGCATGCTCACACGTTCCTGTGACACCGGAAGGGCCGCCGGCGCCCGGTGAACCGCGCGAGGCCCCCTTCCCGGCGGGAAGGGGGCCTCGCGCACCACGGCCGAGAGCGGTGATTCCTCCGGTCAGGAGAGCGGAGCGGAGTCGACCAGGGTGTGCCACTTGCCACCCTTGCCGTCACTGTCCACGTCGATGCAGATGCGGCCGTCCCCGGTGTGGGCGCCCCGACCACGAGCCCACGGCGAGTAGCAGTCGGCATTCGATGTGTCCCTGGAGTTGACCGCACGCGTGTAGTCACAGACGCGCCTGGTCACCGTGTGATTGCGCCGCTCGAGACGAGTCTCGATCTTGAAGGAGTCGACCTTCCGCGCGCCCCCGCCGTCCTGCACCCGGCCGTATCCCATGCCATGGAACTTGCCGTTGGCCTTCTGGACTCAGAACTCGTACTCGATGTCGATGTTCTCGCCCGGAGTGTCGACCTCCGCGATGAACCAGCGGCTGGAGCAGTACTCCGTCGCCGACGGGCCACAATCGCCCGCACGTGCGAAATACCACCGGAATCCCCCCTGCCGCGAACCCCATTGGGCAACGCCACCAACCCCAGCCCCACCAGCATTCGGCGCCATTGCGGGAGCCGCCGAAATGGGTGAACCATGGCCATTGCGGAGCGAGTCGACCGCAAGATCAACAAAGCTGCCCAGACCGGTACGGAACCATGGGAGGGGACACGGTATGAGCACCGCGGCAGCCGATCTCATCGGCGAAAAGCTCGGACGGCAGTTCCAGGCACTCGACCGGAACAACGACGGCTACCTGGAATGGGAGGACTGTCAGCTCCTCATCGACCGCTATCACCAGGCATTCGGCATCGACCGGGACGACCCTCGCGGCACGAGCCTCCAGGCGTTCTTACAGATGTACTGGCAGGAACTGCTCCGCCACGCCGGCGCCAAGAACCAACAGCTGAGCCAGGAGGAGTTCGTCCAGGCCAGCCGGCTCGCCAGCGTAGACAGCAGCCGGGTGAACGTCGTCGACGGCAGCGCCCACGCCATCTTCGACTGCGTCGACGCGGACGGCGACAACCAGATCACCAAGGAGGAGTTCGCGTACTACCTCAAGGAGGTCTGGCAGCTCACCGCGCCGGACACGCTGGAGACCTTCACGGTGCTCGACACCGACGGGGACGGAGTCATCTCGCGCCAGGAGTTCGTCCGGGCGACCCGCGAGCACTTCTTCTCCGCCGACTCCGACGCCGCCGGCAGCCTCTTCTTCGGCCGCATCTAGCCCCCGCCGCTCCGGCGGCTACCGTCAGTTGAACAGGCGACGCATGCAACGAGGCCCCTTCCATCAACTGGAAGGGGCCTCTGAGCTGCTGCGCGCTCGGCAGGATTCGAACCTGCAACCTCTTGATCCGTAGGTTCGGGCAAGCCTTTGGTCGCGGTCTCGATGACACGGTGAGCCGGTGCAAGCGGTGAGCCCAAGGCAGGCGTCGTGTGCAAACGTTGCTGTCACGGTTGCTGTCAGCGGGCCTCGGTACCACCACGGTTTCAAGAGGGCTGTAGCCAGTAAGACGGCTACAGCCCTGACCAGCTTGAACGGCTCCTTTGCCTGCCCGTTGAGGGCTTGATGGACCACCAAGGCCGGCCGGCACGACGCGCCCCTCGTGCCGAGGGCTCTATTCACCGTGTGGAATCGCTTGACCCAGCATTGACCGCGTCGGGCATCTGCGCCAGCTCAGCACCGAGTGCGCGGCGCGCCGCGGCGACGAACTCACCGTTCATAGCAAACCGAGCCTGGAGCGCTTGCGCTCGGGCAGACGGATCGAGCTCAGCGGCGCAGTCCGTCTCATCGGGATGAGAGCCCACGATACGTGCATGCAGTCGAAATTCGTCACCTATGCTACGCACTACTGCGACCCCCAGCTCTGCGACGTTCTCCGGTCCCACCAGGCGAACCCGGATGTAAGCCTCATCCAGTGCCCTGCGCGCAGCGAATCCTGCTTCCCAATGCGGTGGCTCGGTGAACGGCGTTGCCATCCACCCTCTATCCAGCACTCGATAAGCAGCATCAGCCTGAGACAGGAATCGCTCGTACGACTCGCGCCGCATCTCCCTGTAGGCGTTCGCGCGCTGCTCGGCGCGTTCCTCCCCTGCCAGTAGAGCCTGATGCCGGAGTTGCCTACTGGTTGTCCAAGCCGAGACCGAGCCCGCCAGCCCTGCAGCGGCCAGCGTTGACAAAGAAGTAACCAAGGCAACCGCGACCGTTTCATTCACAGCCGCTATCGTCTCGTACCTGGACGTCCTACGTCCCTACTTTTGGTCGCCGCTTCGAACTGGGACAGGCTGACATCAACGAGGACGGAGGCGTACAGATCTGGGCGGCGCCCTGCGGAGTGGCAACGCCATCCACGAAGCCACAGTTCAACAGGGGAGCGGCGTGTTGTTCGAACTCCTAGAGCAGGTGTCACCGACTGGGTCTGGCCGTGGGGTGGGTCTCCTCAATCGAGTGGTGCGGAGCCCTAGGGTTATCAACCCAGGTAAGGGCGCTCGCGATGCTCCAGGAAATGACGAAGGCGGAGCCGCTGTGTGTGGTGCATAGGTAGCTGATCCAGCTCCCCCTGTGGCACGAATCGCAACTCTGTGGATTCGTCCGAGATCGCGAGTTGGCCGCCGACCACCCGGGCCGTGAAGCAGACGTTGAACTGTCGGCGCACCTCGCCATCCGTATACGCGATGACGTGGCGCGGGTCGGTGTACGTGCCGACGAGACCAGTGATCTCGACATCCAGGCCGGTCTCTTCCTTGACCTCGCGGATCGCCGTACCTGGCAGCGAGTCGGACATCTCCATGCCGCCGCCCGGGAGTGCCCAGAGGTCGTTGTCCCGGCGGCGCTGGAGGAGGATGCGGCCTTCCTCGTCGGTGACGACGGCGGACGCGGCCACAACCAAGCTGTTCGGCTCTGGTGCATCCGGGTCGTCGTAGTACTCGGTCCGTGCCATGGTCAGTCGTCCCCTACCGGTGTCGCTGTCGCCCACACCGCGTCGAAGCTGGCGGCGTAGGTGTCGAACATGCCGCCTACCCCGCTCCGCCGCAGATGCCACACGGGGGCAGCAAAGGCGTTCACGCCCCAGACGTGGGCATTGACCAACGCCTGATCATCCGCGCGGTAGATCGAGTTGTAGAGCGTCGTGGCGTGGGTCCGGACCTCGATGCCCGGTGTCCCGATGAGGGGGCGGTAGTGCATGAGCGCGAGTTGGCACCGGGATTCGATCCCGTGGCCGAACTTCTCCTCCTCGCCCCGCAGCCTGACATTCTCGCTGTTGGCGTCACCGACGGCGATGCGGACCGCGCAGCCTTCGGCAGCCCGCTCCTGCAAGAGGTCGTTGAGCCGGGGGTACGCCTCGTGCAGGAAGACGGCGGCGTACACCAGGATGTCGATGTGCTCACGGGCCTCGGACAGCAGGTCCACGAACGCGGACACCGGGATGTCCGCCCGCTGGTCGTAGAGCGCGACTAGTTCAGGACTCACCGCGCGTGCGGGTCGCGACTGTCGGAGCGATGGCCATATTGCGTGCACGTCTTCTCCCAGGGTTTCAGCTGCCCTCATGGCCGTGGTCCGGCGCGGCGTACGCCCCAGATTCACCCATCGCTCAACGGACTTGGGGTCGACTTCGACCTTCTCCGCGAGGGTGGCGTACGTCCAGCAACCGGCCGCCATGGCGGCACGTAGCCTCTCGTTCGGCATCCGAGTCTCTCCCTGCTCCCGGGGACGGCACTAGGGACGTTTTACATGACGCGGGACGTCCCAAAGTGGGGTTTGGCGGTGGTTCCTACGTCCTGGCGAGCGATCAGAAGATGCGTTCCATGGGCACCGACAACACTCTTAGAGCAGCTGTGGACGTCGCGGAGGTCAATTCAACGATCGACCGCGCCTTAGTGATGCGGACGGGGCTTCCTCCGTACAGCGAACTGGTGGAGCTGCACCAGACGCTCCGGTGGCATATCCGGACGCTGTTACCGCTGGCTGAGGCTCGGATTGAGCGCATGGACCGGGGCACGGTGGACTGGTACGACCGGCGGTGCCGGTTGAACACCATCCCGCACAAGGTCGGCCGGGGGCTCGGCTCGGGGTTGCAGTCCGCTGATGACCACGTCCGCAGCCTGGGCTACACGTGCAAGTTCCTGCTGGAGAACTCCGGCCTCACCCCGGAGCCGGACCAGTGAGGTGAAGACCGGGCGGGAGCTGATGTCCATGGGTCGGCTCACGGCTCCCGCCCTCACACCCCTGGGTGTGGTGACTGTGCGGCGGACAGCGCCCCGTTCGCCGGAGCGCAGATGTCACCACCACTCCCAGATGGGCGGCGGACACTGCACCGTCCGCCGTCAGCGGTCCGGCTCCCCCGTCTCGTGCCCTTGACGATCCGCGGGACGGGGGCCGGACCGCGCACAACAACCGCAGACGCAAGACCGGACTACCCCTCAAACCCTGGCAGGCGTGGGGTAGTCCGGTTGAGAGTCCCTGTTCAGGACCCCGGTGCCGATGGTACCGGGGATGTCGTCGTTCGCTCGTTCGAGGACTGCCCGCCCGTCTGGCACGGATCGATCAGGGACAACAGGAAGGCTCATGGTGATGCGAGGCGGACGGGGGACGGTGCGTTGCTGGCCAGCCCGGGTAGTGGCGCGCTGTGGGCACGCGGCCGGCCGGAGAGTGTTGGGGCGGTGTCCTGCCCGGTCTGGGGTCGGGCATGGTCAGGGGGCCGTACGCTCGTTGGCAACTCGGGCAGGCTTTGGACCTGCCCGCAATAAGCACGAGTGGCCCCCTGGCCTTGCCCGACGCGGGACCCGGACCGGGGAGGTGCCTCAAGACTCTCCGGCCTGCCGCCACCAGCCACCGGACCCCGGCCCTCACTACGGCGTCACCGCGGATTCCCACAGCGGCCCGGCGGTCGGGCGCGTGGTCCTGGTCGTGCTGCTCGATCGGCGCCCATCGCCCACTGCGGCCCCGCTGGCTGCCCGGAGTGCTTACTGCTTCCCGCGGATCGCTGTTGCGGTCTGGCGCGCTGAGGGGACCGGGGGCGCCGCTGAGCGGGGCGGCAGACAGGAGCGGGCGGCGGCCCCGGGCCGCCAGCGCGCGCGGCCCGCGCGAGCGGGCCGCCTTGATCCAGTAAAGAAACTCTGAACAGCTCGCTCCGGAGGATCGCAATGCGGGATGCGCGCAGCCAACGCGCAGACGACACAAGGGAACTGGTGCTGAGCGGGCAGGAGGGGAAGCTGTTGGCAGAGATCGCGGCCATGGCTGAGCGTCTGCGCGGTGAGCTGGAGGAGATGCGTGCGGAGGTGGCGGAGCTTCGGCAGGAACCGGCTATACGTCCTGACGCGCCTTGAGTTCGGCGACTTCCTGCTTGAGGGACTGGACCTCCGCATTGAGGGTGCGGAGCTGTTCCCGGACAGCTAGGAGTGCTTCGGTGATGCTTCCGGCGGCTTCCGCGCCTACCAGACCTCCGGCCTCAGCATGCCTGGAAGGGGACCCCTTGGCCTCGATGACGTAGACGTTCCCGTCCTCGTCCTGCGCGATCGCATCAGCCACGTAGCTGCCGCGCCCCTGCACGGTGTAGATCAGGCCCTCGTCGCGGAGTACGCGCAGTGCACTGCGGGCGGTCATGTTGGCGATCCCGAACCGCTCTTGCAGCTCCCGGTGCGAGGGGAGCTGTTCCCCCGGCTTGATCTTGCCCGCCGCGATCTCGCTCCGGATGGCCTCGGCTGCCTGCTGATACGGCGGGCGGGCGTCGTGCGTCGGGGGCGTCATGGTCCAAGGGTAGCCGTGTTAGCTCACCTATCACAGGCACTCCCACGAACAGACATGTCTAACCCTGTTGACCTAGCTAGCCGAGCTAGCCCATAGTGGTGACCCGGCCGCACGAGCGGTTGGCCACGAAAGGGAGCAAAAGGCATGGCTATGACCCGTATCCGCGTGGGGCTTCTGCCCTCGACGCAGTTCATCGCTGGCACGCTGCCGATGCCGAAGGTGAAGGACCCCGAGACGGGCGAGGTCGCCACGGACCGGGACACCGGCGAGACCCTGCACACCCTGACCGTCTTCCTCATGGAAGAGGGCCGGGCCGAGCAGATGAAGATCACTGTTCCGGAGAGCGGTCTGCCCGAGGGCATCCAGCCGGGTGTGCCGGTGCGGGTGACCGACCTGTTCGCCACCCCGTGGGCCCGCGTCTTCAACGGGCAGCTGTCCGACGGCGTGGCCTACCGGGCGACCAAGCTGGAACTCGCGGCGGTGGGCAAGTGACCATCGGCGACACGATGGGGTCTGCCCCGGCTCTGGCCGGGGCGGCCCTGGCCCTCCTCCTCATCTGGACCGTGTGGTGGGTGGTGCGCTACGTGCGTGCCGACGTGATGACGCGGGCCAGCATCCGGCAGGCGATACGTGTCCGGTACGGCTGGCGTCGGCTGGCCCCGATGGCCGGACTGTCGGTGGCCGACAAGACCCCGCCCGCCGTGATCGTGGCCCCGGACGGGAAGGTGCCCAAACCGCGGATCCTGATCCCGAAGATCCGGGTCACCTCCGACCGGTACGGGGTGCTGGTCCGCGCGGGGTGCCTTCCCAAGGTCGGGCTGGCGGAGTTCCAGAAGGCGGCGCCGTACCTGGCGGACGCGTGGCGGTGCACCCGGGTCTCCGTCCTCCCGGACACCCCGGGTCAGCTGGTGATCCGTGGCGTACGGATGGACCCGCTGACCATCCCAACCGAGCACACCCCCACCGGGTCCGTGCCGGAGGAACTGACCGCATGGCACCTGGGGTTGGACGAGTACGCCCTGCCGGTGAGCGTCAGCCTGGCCAACGTGCCCGGCGTCACCGTGGCCGGGCTGCCCGGCTTCGGCAAGACGTCGCTGGTCAACAAGTTCATCTGTGACACGGCGCCGTCGCCTGCGATTCAGTACGCGGTGGCCGACGGCAAGGTGACCTCGTCCCATGAGGGCGACTACGCGGACCTGGTGCAGCGGACGTTCGCGTTCGCCGGTGACGACCTGGCCGAGGCGAACCAACTCTTCAAGGAGTTGGTGACGCTGCGGCGGAACCGCTCGGCGTCCATCCGTGCACTGCTGGGCGTCAAGAACATGTGGCACCTCGGCCCGACGGCCGCATGGCCGCTGGCCGTGCTGATCATCGACGAAGCGCACACCTACTTCCGCGACCACAAGGGATCGGACGCTCAGTCCAAGAAGCTCGCCGCGCTCGCGGCGGAGAACGCGCGGCTGGTGGAGGACCTGGTGAAGAAGGGCCGCAGCGTCGGCATCCTGGTGATCATCGCGACCCAGAAGGGGACCGGCGATGCCATCCCCACCTTCATCCGGGACGTGTGCCCGGTGGGCCTGTCCTTCGCGCAGAAGACCGCCGACGCCTCCGTTGCCGCCCTGGGCGAGGACATACGGAACTGGCCGGACGCCAACCCCACGGCACTCCAGGACCCCGCTTACGTCGGCGTGGCCTCAATGGCTCACCAGGGACGTCCCGGCTTCACCCGCATCCGCACCCCCTACGTCGCCGATGCCGACGCTGCCCGCATCGCCACCGACACCGCCCACCTGACCCACGACCCCGCCGAGCTCCTGGAGCAGCTCGCGGTCTCCACCCTCGGCCGGACCGACCCGCTCACCATGATGATCGCCGTCTGACCGCTGCCGTCTCCCCTGCGCGCTCTGGAAGGAGGTGAATCCCCCATGTCCGAGGACCGGATCACTCAGCGCACCGTGACCGTGATCATGGGCATCATCGCGGGCCTGGCCTTCGTCTTCTCCTTCGGCAACGTCTGGGCCCTGGCTCTGCGCCTGGGTGTCCCCGGGCCGATCGCGCCGCTGATCGCCCCGATGGTGGACCTGTCCGTTGTCGGCCTCCTGGTGGCCCTGCGCTATCTGTCCCTGCGGGGCGTGGCCGCCGAGCACATCAAGGGCGCCACCCGGCTCATGCACCTGTCCGGGCTGCTGACCCTGGCCCTCAACATCGCCGAACCCATCGTCGCCAAGCACTACGGCCGCGCCGCCGTGGACGCGGTCGCCCCCCTCCTCCTCCTGGGCTGGGGAGCGGTCGGGCCCCAACTCCTGCGCCACTTCCACACCGTGGCCCACACCGCCCCGGCCCCCGAACCGGTGGCACCACCGGTCACGCCCCAGCCGGAAGCCACCCCGCCGGTCACCGTGCCCGCGCCGCTGCTGAACGCGGCCCGCACCATCGCCACCGCCCACCAGGCCGAGCACGGCGAACCCATCAGCCCAACCCAGCTCCGGGCCCGCCTCGGCGTCGCGATGCCGCTGGCCGCCGCCGCGCACGCCCAGCTCTCCGCCTGATCCTCCGGCCGGCCGTCCCGGCAATCCAGATTCCCCAGCCCCATCCCGGCTCCCTCCGCCATGCCCCGGGGCAGCACTCGCCCCCCTCGCCCCGTGCTGCCCCCGGGCCTGGCACCAGAAAGGACACCTGTCGTGAACGCCCCCCTGGACCTCCGCCATGTGGCGAGCCTGGCCCTGCGGGACCTCATCCACCTCGCCCACCTCCCCGACTTCGACCGCGTCCGAGAGCAGATCAACGGGGTCCGCGGCTGCACCCGACCCGTGCAGCTCGTCGGCTCCACCCAAACCCGCGACACCGCAACGAACACGGTGCTCCGCTCGTACAGCACCGCCGACGAACCCACCGGACGGCTGCTCACCACCTGCGGCAACCGCCGCTCCTCCCGCTGCCCGGCCTGCTCCCGCCTCTACGCCGCCGACACCTACCACCTGATCCGGGCCGGGCTCTCCGGCGGCAAGGCCGTGCCCGACACCGTCCGCACGCACCCGCGCCTCTTCGTCACCCTCACCGCCCCCTCGTTCGGGCCGGTCCACAACCGCCGCACCAGCGAAGCGGGCGAGACCCTGGCCTGCCGCTGCGGCGACCGCCACCGCAGCGATGACCCCGCGCTGGGCACCCCGCTGGCCCCGGCCACCTACGACTACACCGGAGCGGTGCTGTGGAACGCCCATGCCGGGGCACTGTGGGCACGCTTCACCACCTACCTGCGCCGCGAACTGGCCGCCCATCTCGGTCTGACACAGAAGGCCCTGAAGGCAGCGGTGCGCGTCTCCTTCGCCAAGGTCGCCGAGTACCAGCGGCGCGGCCTGGTCCACTTCCACGCCGTGATCCGGCTCGACGGACCTGAGGGCAGCAATGAGCCCCCGCCCCGGTGGGCCACCGCCGACGCCCTGACCCACGCGGTCAAGGCTGCGGCTGAACGCGCCGTGCTCACCGTGGCCTCCGACGCCATCGGCGAACGCCACCTCACCTGGGGCGATCAGCTCGACATCCGCGAAATCGCGGCCCTGGGGGAAGGCGAGCTCACCGACCAGAAGGTTGCCGCCTACGTCGCCAAGTACGCCACCAAGAGCGCCGAGGACTCCGGCACCGTAGACCGCTCCCTGCGCTGCCCCCACTGCACCGGACGCGGCTACCAGAGCGGCCCGGACGGCTTCCGGGACCTGTGCGACCCGTGCGACGGCACCGGCCAGTCCGAACCCATCGCCGACCTGCCCGTGCACAGCCACGTCCGCCAGATGATCCGCACCGCCTGGGACCTCGGCCACCTGCCCGAGTTCGCCGAACTCAACCTCTGGAAATGGGCCCACATGCTCGGCTTCCGAGGCCACTTCTCCAGCAAATCCCGCCGCTACTCCACCACCCTCGGCGCCCTCCGCGACACCCGCCGCGCCTGGCGCACCGAGCGCGCACGCGCCGCCAACAACGACGGGCCCGAGCTGGCCGAGGAAAGCACCCTCGTCGTCTCCCACTGGCAGTACCTCGCGTCCGGCTACAGCCCCGGCGAGGAACTCCTCGCCGCCCAGGTACGCCACGAAACCGCCCTCGCCGACCGCCGCAACACAGAAGGGGACCCCTGGCTGTGACTCCGGGACTGCTCAATGTGGACCAGGTCGCCGCCCACCTTCAGGTGAGCCGATGGACCGTCTACAACCTCATCCGCTCACGCGAGCTGGCGTCCCTGACCATCGGCCGCTGCCGCCGCATCACCGAATCCGCCCTGCACGACTACATCACCCGCCAGACCGAAGGAGAGGCCGCCTGATGGCAAAGAAGAACTCGAACGGCGAGGGCTCGATATGGCAGCGGAGTGACGGTCGGTGGACCGGGTCGGCCTTTGTCCTCACGGCCGATGGGACGTACAAGCGGCGATACGTCTACGGCAAGTCGTGGGATGACGTCCACGACAAGGTGACTCAGCTCAAGGCGGACTCGCAGAAGGGTGTTCCCGCCGTCACGAGCAAGCTGAGCGTGGGCGAATTCCTGACGTACTGGCTCGCCAACGTCGCCCGGATCAAGGTGCGTCCGACCACGTACGCGGCCTACGAAACGCTGGTCCGGATCTACCTCGTTCCGGGCCTCGGTAAGAAGAAGTTGGCGCGGCTCGCCGCACGGGACATACGGACCTTCCTCGCCGCCACGGCGCGTACGTGCCAGTGCTGCGCCCAGGGGAAGGACAAGACTCGCCCGGAGCGGAAACAGCGCTGCTGTGCACTGGGCAAGTGCTGTGAGTCGTACCCGTCCGATCGAACCGTGCGGTTCCTCCTGGTGCTGCTGCGGGCCGCGCTGGAGCACGCGGTCCGGGAGGACGAGTTGCCGCGCAACGTGGCCAAGAACGTTGAGCTGGGCATGGGCACGAAGCGCGAGATAGAACCGCTGACCGTGAAGGAAGGGCGTCAGCTCCTGTCGGCGGCGCGTGGCAACCGGCTCTGGGCCGCGTACGAACTGGCCGTGCGGATCGGCCTGCGGCGTGGAGAAGTCCTCGGCCTCCGGTGGAAGGACGTGGACATGGTGGACGGCTCAGTCACCATCCGCCAGACCCTCCAGCGCGTTGGCGGGGAACTGCTGATCGCCGCCCCCAAGACTCAGCGCTCGGCCCGCCGGGTGGCTCTGCCCGCCGAGTGCGTGACAGCGCTCCGGACTCGCCGAGCCCAGCAACGCGGGGACCGGGTCGCTGCCGGAGACAAGTGGAAGGGCGAGGGCAGTGATCTTGTCTTCACCACAAAGAACGGAACACCGATCGAGCCGCGCAATCTGAACCGCTCCTTCACCCTGCTGTGCGACAAGGCTGGGGTCCGGCGCGTCCGCTTCCATGACCTCCGGCACACGTGCGCGTCGCTACTTCACGAGCAGGGGGCTGACGCCCGGATGATCATGGAAGTACTCGGGCACAGTTCGATCCGCGTGACCATGGACATCTACACCTTCGTTCGACTGGACTCTCAGCGCTCGGCCTTCGACCGCGTCGGTGATGCCCTGCGTGACAGCAACGCGGGCGAGGACGACGGGGGATGGGACGGAGTCCCAACAGCGGTCTGACGCACCGCGCGGCGGTTGCTGTCAACGTTGCTGTCAATACATACGCAAGAGGCCCCTTCCATCAATTGGAAGGGGCCTCTGAGCTGCTGCGCGCTCGGCAGGATTCGAACCTGCAACCTCTTGATCCGTAGTCAAGTGCTCTATCCGTTAAGCTACGAGCGCTTGGCTTCCCGGCGGCTTTTCTTGCCGGTCGGCGTTGCGGGGACAACATTACATGACCTGCGGCGTCACGCGAAATCCGTTTCCCACACCACCCCTGACCTGCGGAAACTCCACTTTTGAGGGTCGATCCGCCCGGTGTCGGAACCCGTCCGGGAGACAGAAGGAGACCGAGGTCGGAGCCATGATCGATTCACCGGTCGACACGTAGCGCATACGGGCGGGCACATATGGTCACGTCGCTGAGCAGGGCGCGTCGGCCAGCACAAACGCAGGAGCCCCGGCCGAAATCGGCCGGGGCTCCTGAGGAAGCGGAGGCTGAGGGATTTGAACCCTCGATGGGCTTTAAGGCCCAAACCGCATTAGCAGTGCGGCGCCATAGACCAGACTAGGCGAAGCCTCCAGCACACCAGTCTCATCACGCGAGCGCGATGTGGTGTGTGCAGATGATGTCACAGCCCAGCGGGATGTCACCAATCGCGCCCTACGGTACTCGGCGGGCGGGCACCACCGCAAAGCCCTATTGGCGGCGCAACGCGCGCGGGGGCGGCGCGTTAGAGGAGGCAGGGGCAGCGCGCCCCGTATCGATCACACCAGGAGCGCCCCCCATGGCCCTGCTGCACCGCCTCGCCGCCACCGCCGCCGTCACGACCGCCGCCTCCGTCGCCGCGCTGGCCCCCGCGTGGGGGACACCGCTGCCGCTGCCACTGCCGATCGACGGGGAGAGCGCCGACCGTCTGGTGATCACCGTGAGCGAGAGCGGGGGCCCGGCGGACGCCGCGCGGTACGTGCTGTCCTGCCACCCGACCGGTGGCACGCATCCGCGGGCGCGGGCGGCGTGCGGGCAGCTGGACTCGCAGACGGAGTGGGGGCGGGACCCCTTCGCCCCGGTGTCGCCCGCGGCGATGTGCACGGGGGTGTACGGGGGACCGGCGACCGCGCGGGTGACCGGGCACTGGGCGGGGCGGCCGGTCGACGCGCGCTTCGACCGCTCCAACGGGTGTGAAATCGCCCGGTGGGATCGGTTCTCCGTGGTTTTGCGCATGCATGGCAGCTGATGCGTGGTGATGGGAGACGACCGGGGGATTGGCCGGGACGGAGAAGGGCCGGTCCCCGGAGAGGTTTGTCCGGGCGTGCGTCGAGACGCGTACGTCGTGCTGCGAGCTCGCTCTCATCTACCGTCGCTCCCGGCGCCGGTGCCCGTAGACTCCCCTAGAGACACTCCGCAGACGGGGAGCAGAATGACCGCGAGTGTCAGCAAGGTGCGGTAGTCAGGGAGGAAGCGTCGTCGTGAGCAGCAGGCCATCCCGAGGCGCTGCTCGCCTCGCAGCGATACTCGATGCCCTTCCGGACGCGCTGCTGCTGGTCAACTGCAACGGCACGGTCGTCAACGCCAACCACATCGCGCTCGAGTCCTTCGAAACCCCGGGAACCGCGCTCGTCGGTCGTGGTCTGCTCGACCTGCTCCCCTCCTTCGATCCCAATCGCATTCCCGGGTCGATGCGGCGCCCCACGGACTCGGAGCAGACGAGCGGCACCAAGCCGACCCGGATGATGGCCCGGCGCACCGACGGGGCGCAGTTCCCCGTCGAGGTGACCAGCGCCAATCTGGAGGACGGCCGGACCCCCTACGCCGATCAGTACAGCTACACCGGCGATGAGCTGCTGATGCTCATCGTGCGCGACCTGACCGGGACGCTCGACACCGAGGCCGAACTCGCCCGTCAGCAGCGCCAGACCGAGATGATCCTGCGCGCGGCGGCGGAGGGCGTGGTCGGCGTGGACACCGAGGGCAAGGTGGTCCTCGTCAACCCGTCCGCGGCGCAGATCCTCGGTTACCGGGCCAGCGACCTGGGCGGTCAGGAGCTTCACTCTCTTGTACACCACTCGCGCCCGGACGGTTCCCCCTTCCCGTTCGAGGAATCGCCGCTCGCCGACACCCTGCGGTCCGGCCGCAAGCACCGGGTGCGCGGCCAGACGCTGTGGGCCAAGGACGGCAGTCAGGTCCCGGTCGATCTGACGACGGCGCCGGTGCGCGACGGTGAGCAACTCGTCGGCGCCGTGATGACCTTCACCGACCGGCGGGCCGAGCAGGCCATGGCCACGTCCCACGCCGAGGAGGTGGAGGGGCTCACCTCGCGGCACGCCGAGGAGCTGAAGGCCCTCGCCGCCCGGCACGCGACCGAGGTCGAGGAGCTCAACGCCCGGCACACCCAGACGGTGGAGAAGCTCCAGGAGGAGCTGACCGGGGAGCGCGAGCGGTACGCGGAGCGGCTGGAGTCGCTCACCGACCGGAACGCCCAGCTGCTGGCCGTGCTCGACCAGTCGTTGCGCGGCCCGCTGCTGGAGCTCCGCCACGAGCTGGGCGTCCTCGCCGACGACCCGGCGGGGCAGCTGTGGCCGGAGGCGAACCAGATCCTGCACCACCTCGCCGCCGGGTACACCCGGATGACCACGCTCGTCGACAACGTCCTGGGCTACCAGCGGCTCGACGCGCACGGGGAGGGGCTGGCCCGGCGCGTGGTCTCCATGGACGAGGTCGTGTCGGCCGGTGTCGAGGGCGCGATCGAGCTGATCGGTCCTGGGCGGGCGCAGTTCGCCGTGCACGCGCCGCCGATCGAGGCCGAGGTGGACGCGGAGCGGCTGGCCCAGGCGCTGGCCCACCTCATCGCCGATGTCGCCGGGGTCGACTCGACCGGCAAGGCGGCCTCGGGCGGCGCCCCCACCGGGGACTCGACGATCGTGGTCGCGGCGGCCCAGCGCGGGAACGTCATAAGGATCGAGGTGCGTGGCCCCTACGCGGGCGGCGACCCGGTGCACGAGCCCATCGTGCGCGGGATCGTGCGCCGGCACGGAGGCGTGCTCCAGACCCATGAGATGCCGGGCATGGGCGGACACGCCTATGTCCTGGAGGTGCCGATCTCGGCCGCCGCCGCGGACCAGGAGCGCACGGACGCCGCGCCGGGCGCGGAGCGGAGCGACGGAACCGGCGGTACGCGGGGGCAGGGCACCGCGGGCGGTACCGCGTCGGCCGGTGACACCTCCGGTGGCGGTACGTCGGGCGGTGGCACGGCCGGGGACGGCACCGGTCACACACCGACCGGGCGGCGTCGCGCCCGTCCGCACCCCGACGAGACGCCCGCCCCGGGCACCGCCACCCAGGACACCGACGGCAACGGGACGGAGACCGGCGAGCCGGACGCGGGCGACCCGGCGGCCGAACAGCCCGCCGCCGACGGTGATGACACCGGCGCGCACCACAACGAGCCCCGGCCCACCGGACGCCGTCGCGCCCGTCCGCACCCCGACGAGACCCCCGCCCCCGGCACCGCCACCCAGGACACCGACGGCAACGGGACCGGTCACCACCGCCACGCCGGCGCCGGCGAGGGTCCGGAGGCGGCTCCGCGCCCGGTCGGCCCCGCCGGTATGGGCGTGGTGCCGCCGCAGGGCATGGCCGCCCCCGGTGGACGGCGGCGCGGCGCCCCCGCGCAGGAGAACGGTGCCACCCCCCGGGCCGCGCTCGCGCTGCCCCCGGCGGCGGCCGACGCCACCGGCCCGGCCCCGCACCAGCAGCCGCAGCCGCAGCCGCAGCCGGGCGCCGTGCCCGCGCTGCCCGCTGCCCGCGGGCCCGAGCACGAACAGCTCCCGCAGCATGAGCAGGTTCCGCCGCACGAGCAGCAGCAGGCGCAGTGGCACCAGGCCCCGCAGGACACCAACGGCGGCCAGCCGGACGGGGCTTCCGCCCCCACGGGCCGCCGCCGCGCCCGCCGCGCGCTGGCCGAGGCCCCGGAGCGGCTCTCGCCCGAGCAGGAACAGGCCCAGGGACAGCTTGCGGCGGAGCCGGGTGCCGCCCGGTCCCCCTTCGCACTGCCGCCCGCCGCGGCCGACCGGACACCGGATTCCGGGACGCTGCCGCCGGAGCTGGGCCCGGCCGGACCGGCCGGACTGGTCCCGGCGCAGCACAGTCCCCGTGGGGCCGCGCAGCCGCAGGCCGGTGGCGGTCTGGCCGTCCGGGGTGAGCCCGTACCGCCGGGCGGTGCTCCGGGGCAGGGGGAGTCGGCCATGGCCGCGCTGCCCGCCGCCCGTGGACCCGAGCACGAGCAGCTTCCGCCGCACGACCAGCAGGCCCAGCCGACCGGGCGCCGCCGGGCGCGTCGGCCGCTGTCCGAGGAGCAGCCGGAACCGCCCCAGCAGAGCGGTCCGCAGCAAAGCGGTCCGCCGTCCGGCCAGTGGCCCGGGGCGACAGGTGCGCCGAGTGCCCCCGCGCGGCCCGGTTCCCAGCCGCTGCCCGCCGAGGCGGCGCCGGGCGCGGACTCCACCCAGAGCCGGGCGTTCAGCGTGCGGACCCTCGGGCAGGGTGTGCCGTTCGCCCAGCAGGTCGGTGAACACGCCACGGGTCAGCATCCGACCGGACAGCACCCCATCGGCCAGCACCCCACCGGGGTCCAGCGCCTGGGCCAGCCGCAGGGCGGCCGTCCGCAGGGGCAGCAGCCGACGGCGCAGCCCCAGACGCCCTCCGGCGGTACGGCCACCGCGGGTTCGGGCCGACGGCGCAAGCTGGCCGCCCGGCCCGACGTACAGGAGCCGGAGCAGGACGGGCCCGTCCCGGAGAGCGCGGCGGCCGCGGGCCGGACGCCCGCGCCACAGCCGCAGGCCGGGGCCCAGCCCACGGCACCGGCGCGTCCGCAGCCCGGCGCGGGCGGCTCGCCGCCGCATCGCGCACCGGGGCCGCAGAACTCGGGCCGCGCCTTCGCGATCGGCGCGCCCGACGAGGGCGTCGAGGGACCGGAGCCGCTGGACGGACCGAACGGCGCGATCGAGGTCGTCGACGACCGCACCCCGCCACCGGACGACGAACTGCCCCCGGAGCCGCTGGACAACCCGCGCCGCCTCCTGGTGTGGCCGGCGCCGGACATGTCCACGCAGCAGGCGCTGAGCGACCGCGGCTACCGCCCGGTGATCGTCAACTCCCGTGAGGAGGTGGACGCGCAGATCGCCGCGTATCCGGCAGCGCTCTTCGTGGATCCGCTGACCGGGCCGATCACCCGCACCGCGCTCCAGTCGCTGCGTACGGCGGCGGTCGCCGCCGAGGTGCCGGTGCTGGTGACCGCGGGGCTCGGCCAGGCGACGCGGGAGGCGGCGTACGGCGCCGACCCGGCCGTCCTGCTCAAGGCGCTCGCCCCGCGCGACAGCGAGCAGCATCCGCCGCGCGTCCTGCTGATCGAGGAGCACGAGCCGATCGCGGCGGCACTCACGGCGACGCTGGAGCGGCGCGGGATGCAGGTGGCCCGCGCGGCGACGGACGCCGACGCGGTGACGCTCGCGGGCCAGATGCGGCCGAACCTGGTGGTGATGGACCTGATGCAGGTGCGCCGCCGCCGGGCCGGGATCGTGGACTGGCTGCGCGGCAACGGTCTGCTCAACCGCACCCCGCTGGTGGTCTACACCTCGGCGGACATCGATCCGGGGCAGCTCTCGCGGCTGGCGTCGGGCGAGGCCGTGCTGTTCCTCGCGGAGCGTTCGACGAGCGACGAGGTGCAGGCACGGATCGTGGACCTGCTGGCGAAGATCGGCACCAACTGACGCCGGCGATCGGCGGCACCGGCCGGTGGAGCGGCGGGCGGGGCGAGCGTCTCCCCGCCCCGCGCCACCGCTCCCGGGCCCGGTTCCGACCGGGGCCGGGCTCCGGCCGGGCCCGGTTCCGACCGGGGCCGGGCTCCGGCCGGGCCCGGTTCAGTCCAGCTCGGTCACCTCCAGCTCCCCGTCCGCGTACTGCTTCCGCAGCAGCTTCTTGTCGAACTTGCCCACGCTCGTCTTCGGCACCACCGGGATCAGCGCCCAGCGCTCGGGGAGCTGCCAGCGCGCGATCCGCTCGGCGAGGAAGGCCCGGAGCGTCCCGTAGTCGGCGGTGGCGCCCTCCTTCAGCACCACGGTGGCCAGCGGGCGCTCGCCCCACTTCTGGTCCGGAACGGCGACGACCGCCGCCTCCGCGACATCCGGATGGCCCATGAGCTGGTTCTCCAACTCGACCGAGGAGATCCACTCGCCACCGGACTTGATGACGTCCTTGGCGCGGTCGGTCAGCACCAGATAGCCGTCGGGCGTGATGGTGCCGACGTCACCGGTCTTCAGCCAGCCGTCCTCGGTGAACTTGTCGTCCGGGCGGAACGGCTCACCCGCCGCGCCTCCGTAGTACGACCCGGCGATCCACGGGCCACGCACCTCCAGCTCACCCGCCGTCACCCCGTCCCACGGCACCCGGCTGCCGTCGGGCGCGGTCAGCCGGGCCTGTACGGAGGCCGGGAAGCGGCCCTGGCTGACGCGGTACGGCCAGGCCGCCTCCTCCGACACACCGGCCGGCGGCTGGGCGATGGTGCCCAGCGGCGAGGTCTCCGTCATGCCCCAGGCGTGCACCACGCGGATGCCGTGGCGCTCCTCGAACTCCTTCATCAGGGCCGGCGGGCAGGCCGCACCGCCGATGTAGACATTCCGCAGACAGGCCACGTCCCGCGGGTTCGCGTTCAGCTCGGCGAGCAGCCCGTGCCAGATGGTCGGCACGGCGGCGGCGATGGTGGGGCGGACGCTCTCGATCATCTCGGCCAGCGGCTCGGGCTGGAGGAAGCGGTCGGGCATCAGTATCGAGGCGCCCGCCATGAAGGCGGCGTGCGGAGTGCCCCACGCGTTCGCGTGGAACATCGGCACCACCGGCAGCAGGGTGTCGCGCCCGGAGACCGCGAACGACTCGGCGCTGTTGACCTGCATGGAGTGCAGATAGATCGAACGGTGGCTGTAGGCCACGCCCTTGGGGTCCCCGGTCGTCCCCGAGGTGTAGCAGAGCGCGGCGGCCTCGCGCTCGTCGAGCTCCGGCCAGTCGTACGCGGTGGGCCGGCCCTCGATCAGATCCTCGTACTCATGGACCCGCGCACCGCAGCCGTCGAGGAGGGAGCGGTCGCCCGGACCGGTGACCACGAGGTGCTCCACGGAGCCCAGGCCGGGGAGGAGCGGGGCGAGCAGGGGCAGCAGCGAGCCGTTGACGATGATCACGCGGTCCGCCGCGTGGTTCACGATCCAGCTGAGCTGCTCGGCGGGCAGCCGGAGGTTGAGGGTGTGCAGCACGGCGCCCATGGACGGCACCGCGAGATAGCACTCCAGATGCTCGCAGTTGTTCCACAGGAGGGTGCCCACGGGCTCACCGCGCTCGACCCCGAGCTCATCGCGCAGCGCGTGGGCGAGCGCGGCGGAACGTCCGCCGACCTCCCGGAAGGTACGGCGCTGGGGCGCACCCTCGCCGGTCCAGGTGGTCACCTCGGCCGCGCCGTGCACGACCGACCCATGCATGAGGATGCGGGTCACGGTCAGCGGTACGTCCTGCATCGTGCTGAGCACCGGGGCCTCCAGGGTTCCGGTTACGCGCGGGTAGAAGTGCCGCTGATTCTGCTGCCGACCGGCTGGTATGTCATCCCCTGTGGATAACTCCGCTGTGGATAACCCCTGTTCCGCGCCGCACAACGTCACCCTTCCGCGCCGCCCCGCGCTGCCCCGCACCGCCCCCCGTCGCGCCCGCGCCCCCGTCCATGCGGGCGCCTCCGTCGCGGATCAGGCCGCGCGGGAGAGCTCCGGGTCCTCGCGCAGCTTGCCCAGGGCCCGCGAGACCGCGCTCTTGACCGTACCGACGGACACCCCGAGCACCTCGGCGGTCTGGACCTCACTCAGGTCCTCGTAGTACCTGAGGACGACCATGGCCCGCTGGCGGTCCGGCAGCCGCAGTACCGCACGCCACATGGTGTCGCGGAGCACCTGCTGCTCGGCGGGGTCGGGAGCGGGCACCGGATCCGGCTC
Organism: Streptomyces sp. NPDC045899; assembly: GCF_056431485.1. Classification (NCBI taxonomy): domain Bacteria; kingdom Bacillati; phylum Actinomycetota; class Actinomycetes; order Kitasatosporales; family Streptomycetaceae; genus Streptomyces; species Streptomyces sp. NPDC045899. The sequence continues at coordinate 90,878 of NZ_JBWKKP010000013.1, read as the reverse complement.
GGGCAGCTCCTCGCACACGAACTCGTCGACCTTGCGCTTGCGCCACTGCGAGGTACGGGTGTTCACCAGCGCCCGCCGCACATAGCCGTCCAGCGCCTTGTGGTCCTCGATGCGCTCCCACGCCAGGTACGTCTTGGCCAGCGCGGTCTGGAGCAGGTCCTCGGCGTCGAAGGCGTTGGCGGTCAGCGAGCGGGCGGTGCGCAGCAGAACCGGCCCGCGCGCCGTCACGTACGAGGAGAACGACGGGAACGCGGCGGTGGATGCGCCCGTGCACACGGTCGTGGTCATGTCTCCACGCTATGAGCGCGCAGGTCATCACGGATCGGCCCCAGGTGCCGAAGCCGCGTCCGCCTCTGGTTGTAGGGGTGGGGCTGCCACCACCTCCTGAGGGGGGAGGAGGTGTGGAGAGCGTCAGGGATCCACCGGAGGGGTGCGGGCCCCGTTCAGTCGACGATCGCGACCGGCGCGTCCACCCTGTTGCGGTCGATCCGCAGCGTCCGGCCGCCGTGCGTGACATCGACGTTGCCACGGTACTGGTGGATGCGGCGGTGCGGCTGCCAGGCGGCCTCGGCCACGGCCGGCTCCCCGTGCAGCGACGCCTTTCCGGTCCAGCGGGCGAACCAGAGGACGGAGGGCAGGTCGTCGACGCCCGCCCGCCGCGCCTGTTCCATATGGCGTACCCCGGAATCCGCGCTGCTGTAGAAGCCGGGGAAGTAGCCCCGCGCACTGACTTCGCGGTTCCAGGCGCGGATGAAGGAGAGCGTGGTGGCGGCGCAGCGCGCGTCCGACCGGTCGTACGCCTCCATGTCGAGGTAGAGCGCGCTGCGCTCCTTCATGCCCAGCGCCTTGGCGCGGACCACCGCGTCCAGCGCCTCCGCGCGCCCCTGCGCCCAGGGGGCGGGACCGATGGGAACGCGCGTCTTGTCGATGTTGCGGACGCACGGTGACTGGGAACCGACGTAGACGGGCAGTGCGTGCCACCCCAGTTCCGCGGCACCGCGCAGCCAGGAGGCGGTGAGATGCGGCTGGACCGGGCAGGCCCGGCCACGGCCGCCGAAGTAGACGCCGAGAGCGCGGTAGCGGGAGCCGTGCCAGGCACGCAGGGTGCTGAGGGGCGGGGTGTGGCAGGTGTCGAAGGCCCAGCCCGTGAAGACCTCGGCGCCCAGCGTGCGGGGGTCGGGGAGCGCGGACGGCGCCGACGCGAAGCCGCCGGCCCGGGACGACGCGGGACGCATGGCCGGGGACGAGCCGGTGGGCACACCGTCGGACGAGGCAGGGGCGGCAGCGGCGATCGAGGCGGCCAGCGCCATGGCCAGACCCGCGGAACAGCTCGTGACCGTCCAACCCCTCTGCATTCTTCGGTTCATATGACAAATGAAGGGGGACGGAGAACGACGGGGCCCGCAGACACGCGCGCGGTTCAGCCGTCTGCGCCGAGGAGGAGCCCGGATGTCGGTACCCCGGTGCCCGCGGTGACCAAGACGCGCGCGGCGTGCGGAACCTGGTTGACCGAGGTGCCGCGGATCTGCCGCACACCCTCCGCGATGCCGTTCATCCCGTGCAGATACGCCTCGCCGAGCTGGCCTCCGTGCGTATTCAGGGGGAGCGCGTCCTCGGCGACGAACCCTGGCGCCTCACCGCGTCCGCAGAAGCCGAACTCCTCCAGCTGCATCAGGACGAACGGGGTGAAGTGGTCGTAGAGGATCCCGACGTCGATCTCGGCCGGAGTGAGCCCGCTGTCCCGCCACAGCCGCCGCGCCACCACGGCCATCTCCGGCAGCCCGATGAGGTCGTCCCGGTAGAAGCTGGTCATCTGCTCCTGGCCGCGCCCCGCCCCCTGCGCCGCGGCCGTGATCACCGCGGGCGGATGACGCAGGTCACGGGCGCGCTCAACACTGGTGACCACGATGGCCTGACCGCCGTCCGTCTCCTGGCAGCAGTCGAGCAGCCGCAGCGGTTCGACGATCCAGCGCGAGGCGGCGTGCTCGGCGAGGGTGATCGGCCGGCCGTGGAAGTACGCGGCCGGGTTGGTGGCCGCGTACCGCCGGTCGGTCACGGCCACGTGGCCGAAGACCTCGGACGTCAGCCCGTGGACGTGCAGATAGCGCTGTGCGGCCATGGCCACCCAGGACGCCGGGGTGAGCAGACCGAACGGCAGCACCCAGCCGAGCGCGGTCCCCTCGGCCGAGGGTTCGCGGTGCTGGACGCCGGACCCGAAACGCCGTCCGGAGCGCTCGTTGAACGCGCGATAGCAGACGACCACCTCGGCGACCCCGGTCGCGACGGCGAGGGCGGCCTGCTGCACGGTGGCGCACGCGGCGCCCCCGCCGTAGTGCACGCGCGAGAAGAACGACAGTTCGCCGATCCCGCACGCCTGGGCGACGGTGATCTCGGGGCTGGTGTCCATCGTGAACGTGACGAGCCCGTCCACATCGGCGGGGGTGAGCCCGGCGTCGGCCAGGGCGGCACGCACGGCCTCGGCCGCGAGCCGTAGCTCACTGCGGCCGGAGTCCTTGGTGAACGCGGTGGCGCCGATGCCCGCGACGGCCGCGGCACCGCCCAGCGCGCCGGTCCGGCGGGCGCTCACCGGGGGCCCTCGGCCGGCCCCGCCGGCCCGGACGACGCGGCCGGGACAGATGTGAGCGGCGCGTCGGCGTCCGGGAGCCGCACGGTGACCGTGCCGGTCACATGGTTGCCGATGCCGTTGGCGCCCGTCACCGCGACCTCCACCGCACCGTCGGCGACCGAGGTGACCTCGCCCCGCAACACCATCTCGTCTCCCGGATAGTTGGGAGCGCCGAGCCGGATCGCGACCTTCCGCAGCCGTGCCCGCGGTCCGAAGTGATCGGTGACGTAGCGGCCGACAAGACCGTTGGTGGTCAGGATGTTCATGAAGATGTCCGGCGAGCCCTTCTCCCTGGCCGCCTCGGCGTCGTGGTGCACGTCCTGGTAGTCCCGCGAGGCGAGGGCGCCGGAGACGATGAGGGTCCGGGTGATCGGGACGCGCAGTGGTGGCAGGGCGTCGCCCGCGCGGACGGTCATACGGCCTCCTCCGCCGTCGCCCGGAAGACGGGCAGCTCCATGGCCCCCTCGGCGTCCTCGACCCGGAGGAACTCCAGCTCGACGGGCATGCCGATGCGCACCTTGTCGCAGGGGACCCCGGTGATGCCGCTGACCATGCGCACGCCTTCCACGAGTTCGACCAGCCCTACGGCATAGGGCGGTTCGAAGGCGGGGAAGGGCGGATGGTGCATCACCACATGGCTGAACACCGTGCCGCGGCCGGACGCCTCGGCCGTCTCCCACTCCGGTGCACCGCACCGGCCGCAGCCGGGCAGCCAGGGGAAGCGGAGAGTGTCGCAGCCGGTGCAGCGCTGGAGGAGCAGCCGGTGCGCGGCGACGCCCTCCCAGAAGCCCTCGTTGTCCCGGTTGACGACGGGACGGGGACGCGCCGCCTTCGCCGCGCCGGGAGGTGACGGCTCCGGCCGCGGACTCCGGCGGGCGGGGGCGTACTTGAGGACGCGGAAGCGGTGCGTGCCGACCAGGTCGGCAGCGACCCGGATGTCCATCCGGGTGGTGATGAAGTGCCCGGAACCCAGCGCCGTGTTCTTGCGCGGGGAGACGGACTCGATCACCGCGTCGAAGCGGACGCGGTCCCCCGGGCGCAGCGGGCGCAGGTACTCCTGCTCGCAATCGGTGGCCACGATCGAGGTGCAACCCGCGTCGTCGAGCAGCCCGAAGAGCTCGTCGTACGCACTGGTCCGGGTCGAACCGGCGGGGTGGCCCGCGAGTCCGCCCATCGTCCACGCCTGGAGCATCGTGGGCGGGGCGATCTCCGGATAGGCGGGGTTGATGTCACCCATCGCCTCGCACCAGTGCCTGATCATGGGCTCGTTGACGGGGTCCCGGCCCTCGCCGTCGGCCACGGCCGTCCGGCCCTCGAACGACTTCAGCCGTTCGTCCAGCCGATGCGGTTCGTGCGGGTCGCGTCGTTCTCGTGGCTCGCCGGGCGCGGCTTCCCCGGCCGTCCTCTCACCGGTCATGGGCAGTGGGCCCCCTTGGAAGGTCGGGGTGACATGGCTGGCCTCAGCGAAGAGCTTTCTGACTATCCGTCAGATAATTTGAGACTGTCAAGACACGACGGCACGTACGGCCGCGCGGCGGCATCGAGACACCACCGCGCGACCGTACGACCTCACCCGTCCCCTGGAGTCAATGAATCACCACTGTTCGCTCTCGTTTCGTTCCGGACACCACCTCTGCCCCCCATGACGCCCCCCGGCGCTTCCATCCCCTCGTCACGCCTCGCTCCCCGGTGGCGACCTGCCTCCATGCGATCTGGGTACGATCCCGGGCCTCCATCCGGTGCGGATGGTGTACGTCTCGGCCATCCCGCCCCTCCGATCCGAACGCTCGGCAACCCTTGCGGAAGCAGAGTTGCCCCACCGCATCCCGGAACAACCGCACCGGACACCTCAATTACCACGTAAGCATGAGGAAATGGAGTTAAACGTGCCGAGCGCCCTCGCTCCTGGAGAGCGCGCCCACGCGCCGCCCCTTCCCGCACCCGACGAGACCTCCGGCAAGGGTGGGGAAGCGGTTTCCGCACAGATTCGGCCATCCTCAACAGGCTCCCCGACCCCCTTCCCATGACCGAACACTTGTCCGAACATGGGAGACATGGCGACCACCGCACTCGCCCACGCCCTCGCCGCCGCGGAGCACGGCTTCCGCGTGATCCCACTGACCCGCGCGAAGCTGCCCGCCGTGCGCTCCCCACACCACCGCGACCCCCGGTCCCCGCCCTGCCGCGGCACCTGCGGCCTGATGGGCCACGGCATCCACGACGCCTCCGCGGACCCCGAGACCGTCCGCGCACTGTTCGCGGCCGCCCCGTGGGCGACCGCGTACGGCATCGCGTGCGGATGCGCTCCGCACCACCTCATCGGGGTCGATCTCGATGTCCGGCCCCATGGCCCGAACACCTCACAGGGCGCGAACGGCGGCCCGCACGACAGCCCGCACAGCCCGCACGTCCCGCACGGCCTTGCGGGCCGGGCCCGTACGGACGGCCCCGCCGCCCTCGCCCGGCTCGCCCGCGAACACGGCTTCGCCGTCCCGCGCACCGTCACCGTGCTCACCCCCGGCGGCGGCCGCCACCTGTGGCTTAGCGGTCCGCCCGGCCTCACCGTCCCCAACTCGGCGGGCCGGCTCGCCCCCGGAGTCGACATCCGCGGCGCGGGCGGCTATCTCGTCGGGCCCGGTTCGGCCGCGGCGCGCGGCGGCTATCGGCTGGCCCCCGGCTCCCCCGTCTGGACCCCCGCCCCCGTCCCGCCCGCGCTGCTGCGGCTCCTGCGGCCGCCGGCCCCTGCCCGGCGACCTCTCGCGCCGGCCGGCAGCCGCCCGCCCGAGCCGCGTCCCGCCGCGCTCACCGCCCTCGTACGGTTCGTCCGCGAGTCCCGCGAGGGCCAGCGCAACACCCGGCTGTTCTGGGCGGCCTGCCGGGCATACGAGGCGGGGGCGGGCGCACAACTCGCGCCCGACCTGGTCCAGGCGGCCGTCGACACCGGGCTGAGCTGTCGCGAGGCACGGGCCACGGTCGCCTCCGCAGCGCGCGGCGCCGCCCGTCACCTCCAGCCCCCGGCCGTCGGGCCGCCACCGCTCGGGCCCGCCTGACGGGCGGTGCGACACGGTCCGGCCGCGGTCGACGGGGGCTCGGGACGCGGTGCGAGGTCGGCGCGATCCGGTGGTAAGCGGAATGCGATCCGTGCATCACGCGAGCGGAGGGCACTATCGTGACCACGCGACGAGGCGCTCCGTGTACGCACCGCACACACCACGCGCCGGTCCTTCCGCCCTCCGGGCGGACAGCGCTGGGACTCCCGCTCTCCCCGTGACCGGCCGCTCGCCTCCGGCGCACCGGCAGCGAGGCGCGGGCAGGGGGAGCAGTGCACGAGCTCTACGCACAGCAGTGGTTCGCGCAGGTCGCGTTACCCCTCGCCGCCTGCGCGCTGGTCACCTGGATCTCGCTGATCCACCGCTACGCCGACAAGGGCAGGCTGCTGGGGACCGTGCGGTCCACGACGCTGTGCGCGGCGATCACCGGCTGCACCTGCGCGGCGGCACTGATCACCATCACCCTGCTGCTGCCGCACGCGGCCGACGTCCCGCCCGCCGTGGCCGCGGCGGCCGCGGGCGGGGCGCTGGCCCCGCGCGTCCGTCAGCAGCAGAACCAGCAGTCCACCCCGCCCTTCGTCGCGGTGATCACGCTGGGCATCGCGGTGCTGCTGGACCGGCTGGAGCGACGGCTCGCCCATGACATGTACTGCCACTGCCACCGGCTGGTCCGGGACTTCGGAACCGTCGCCGAACTGCGGATGTTCGCCTTCGACGCCCGCGGATATCTGCGCGGCTCCACCCCGGTGACCAAGGAACGGACGGCGATCAACACCTTGTACGAGGAGGTGGACCAGTACCTGGACGAGGCCGCCAAGGTGGAGGCGAAGATCGATTCGAGCTGCCGGCAGCGGGAGCTCCAGGACTTCCCCGTCGAACTTCACAGCGCCACCCGGGAGGAGTCGGAGGACCGCCGTCAGGCACTGGCCATGGCCAAGGAAGCCTGCGTGAAGATGCTGGAGTTCGGCTACCGGACGGGCAAGCGCAGCGCCGACCGCGATCTTGTACGGCTCCGGGACCAGGCGCTGGCGGAAGAGCCGCTGGAGACGGTGGGAGCGGGCGGCGCGTCGCATCCCTGAGCGCATCAAGCACCCCTGGCCCGCTGACACACCTGCCCCGCAGGGCCGTTCACCGGCCCGGGGACCGCCTCATGGGGCGTAGACGAAGGAGTCGTCGCCGCGGCCGATGGCCCGGCGTCCGCTGTCGGCCTTGGGCTCAACAAAGCTGATCTTGACGTCCAGTTCCAGCGCGTCCGCCACCGCGGCCAGACTTCTCAGCGTCAGATTCTCGTCACCGGACAGTATTTGGCTGACCCGTCCCGGGCTCACATCCATCAGCCTGGCCAGATCCGCCCTGCTCATATCCCGCTTGCCCAGCAACCCGGCGACCTCGACGGTGGCTTGACGGGCCAACCGGGCTCCGGCGAACTCCGCGGTCTCCCCTTTAGGGCCCTTGCTCTTCCACGGCATGCACACCACTCCCAGCCACACCTGTCGCACCCGGTCGACGAGCCTCACTCGTCCTTCTTCACAGGTTCCCACCTTTAGCTACAACTAAAAGCCCTCTTTGCCGTGTCCCGCATCTCAACTGCCCGCCACTCGGCGCACCCAACGGCTCTGACCTGCGCCAACGACCACACCGTAGGTTTTCGGCCAGATCGCCGCCCGGTCCGGCACCGTCCTGTAACCGCCGGACCGGGCGGCGACGGTCGGGGGAGGTTCACCGCGGTGGGGCTCCGGTGCTCCCCACAACTGGTCCTACGGCTCGTCCACGCCGATCCAGGTGAGGTGGAAGCCGAACTGCTCGGCGGTCTCGGGGGTGAGCCGACGTCCGCCGCGCCTGGCGTCGTCCGCCCAGCGCAGGTAGACACGGAATCCCGTGGCGGTGGCGCTGTACACGGAACTCGTCCCGACCGCCCACAGCTGGCTGCCGCCGGTGGAGTTCAGGGGATCCGGACGCCCGGGGCCCGCTGCCCCGGCCCGACGCCGGACGCGCCACAGGACAGCAACGAGGGCTCGTGCCCCTCTCGCTCCTCGTTCGACGCCTCCTCGGATTCCCTCGGAGAAGGCCCTGCCGAACCGTCCGGCCCTCCCCGGAGAATTCCCGCCACGTCGAAGTACCGGGAACCAGCCGCCCGTTCGGAACTCAGACCACCGCGCTCCGCCCCACGCCCACGACCAGCGGCGTCAACGTCAACCACCCCACCCCGCACTCAGGCCGGCGGTGAGCGGAAATCGAGCAACCGCGGATAGCCATGGGGCGGAAGGCGGTTGGCGTCTTCTCCGGCACATGATTGCGCAGGAGGTACATGATGCGTCGAATGGGAATCGCGGCGGCAGCGGTGATCGGTGCGGTGGGTCTGGCCCTGCCCTCGACCGGAACGGCCGCGGCCGCGCAGGGAGTCCTGATCATCGACGGTACGGCGCACCAGGATCCCAGCGGCTGCTACGAAGCCCAGCGGTACCCGCTGGCAGTGATGAACCACACCGACGGGTACGCCCTGGTCTTCTCCGGCTCCGGCTGCCAGGGCGACATCGTCGACCAGGTCCCGCCGGGCGAGCAGACGATCTCCGAGTTCGGCCAGAGCGTCTCCATCGACTGACGACCGGCACCCCACGCAGAAGGGGTGCCCCTGAACCAGGGGCACCCCTTCTGACCAGCTATGACGCTGGCCTGGGCGGAGGCTGTGGGATTTGAACCCACGGTGACATCGCTGCCACGACGGTTTTCAAGACCGTTCCCTTAGGCCGCTCGGGCAAGCCTCCCCGCGTCGCCCTCAGGGTGACGCGGGGATCAGCCTAGCGCGTCAACTGTCACCCTTGCGCTGGCCCAGGGTGACATCCGCCGTGGACTGCTTGCCGTCACGCTTGTAGGTGAGCGTGACCTTGTCGCCGGGCTTGTGGGTCCAGATCTCGCTGATCAGGGTGGGTCCGCTGTCGATCACCATGTCATCGAGCTTGGTGATGACGTCACCGGACTTCAGACCCGCCTTGTCGGCCGGGCCGCCGGGGACGACCGCGGGGGCGCCGCCGGCGCCGTTGGAGGCGATGGTGGCGCCTCCGCCGGTGTCCTTCATGTTCACCGTGGCCTCGATCACCGGGTAGACCGGCTGACCGGTTTTGATCAGCTGCTGGGCGACGTTCTTCGCCTGGTTGATCGGGATGGCGAAGCCGAGGCCGATGCTGCCGGACTGCTGGGACTCGCCGAGGCCGTTGCCGCTACCGGCCGACTGGATGGCGGAGTTGATGCCGATGACACCGCCGTCGGCGTTCAGCAGGGGGCCGCCGGAGTTGCCCGGGTTGATGGAGGCGTCCGTCTGGAGGGCGGACATGTAGGAGGAGCTGCCCCCACCGCCGTCGCTGGAGGCGACCGGGCGGTTCTTGGCGCTGACGATGCCGGTGGTGACGGTGCCGGAGAGGCCGAACGGGGCGCCGATGGCGACGGTGGCGTCGCCGACGGCGACCTTGTCGGAGTTGCCGAGCGGCAGCGGGTTCAGCTTGGCGCCCGAGGCGTTCTTGAGCTTGAGCACGGCGACGTCGTAGCCCTGGGCGCGGCCGACGACCTGGGCGGCGTAGCGCTTGCCGTTCGAGAAGGTCGCGGTGAGCTTGCCGCGCTCCGCGGCGGAGGCGACGACGTGGTTGTTGGTGAGGATGTGGCCCTGCTTGTCGTAGACGAAGCCGGTGCCGGTGCCCCCCTGGCCGTTGCTGCCCTGGGCCTCGATGGTCACCACGCTGGGCAGGGTCCTGCCCGCGATGTTCGACACCGACCCCGGGGCGCGGCTCTCGGACTTGGGGTTGCCGAAGGCGGAGACGGTGGTGGAGTCACTGTCCTCGCGGTCGGCGGCGAGGTAGCCGATGCCCCCGCCGATACCGCCCGCGACCAGTACGGCGACCAGCCCGGCGGCGATCAGCCCGCGGGGCCTGCGCTCGGGCGCCCCGGACGGCGGTACCGGAGCGGTCCCCCACGGCCCGCCCGGTCCGCCGCCCGAGCCGCCCTGCGGCTGTCCGCCGCCGGCGGTCCACCAGGAGGCGGACTGCCCTGCGGCGGGGTCGCCGCCCGGGCCGGGGCCCGGAGCACCGGGCGCCCCGCCACCGGGTCCGGCGCCGTGGCCGGCAGCGTCCACACCGGTGCCGCCGGAGGCGGACGCGGCGGGGGGCTGGGCCGGGGGCGCGGTCGGCGGGGGCGCGGCTATCGGCGCTGACGGTGCGGAAGAGGGCTCCGGGGCCGCGCCCACGGCGGGCTCGAACTCCGGCGCCGGAGGCACCGCGGGGTCCTGTTGCGGCGCCGGAGGGGCCGGTTGCGGTCCGGCCGCAGGCGGTACGGCAGCGCCCTCGTTCTCGGTGCTCACAGCTGTCTCCTCAGGTGCACGACAGTTCTTCCATGACGGCCCACGCGTACGCATTACCGTCATCAGCTTTTCCCACGGCGCGTCAGACCGCCGTAAGGAGCGGTGGCCCCGTGGACTACCACCCTTTATCCCGGACAAATCGCCCTGCCGCCATTCCGGGCTAACGATCGGTGGGGCCGCGTCCGACGGCTTACACCGGGCGGTGGCACCATAACGCGGTGACCTATGCGCGCCCTGCCCGGGACATCCGCCCCGGTCCGCACACCGTGTCCGTCGTCGCCCACCGCGGATCCTCCGAGGATGCCCCCGAGCACACGCTGGCCGCGTACCGCAGAGCGATCGAGGACGGGGCGGACGCACTCGAGTGCGACGTCCGGCTGACCGCCGACGGCCATCTGGTGTGCGTCCATGACCGGCGGGTCAACCGCACCTCCAACGGCCGGGGCGCGGTCTCCGCACTGGAGCTCTCCGATCTGGCCGCACTGGACTTCGGCTCCTGGAAGGGCCAGGCCACCGACAAGGAGGAGCCGGACCGGGACCACCGTGACTCCACCTCGGTGCTCACCCTGGAGCGGCTGCTGGAGCTGGTCCGGGACGCGGGACGGCCGGTCGAACTGGCGATCGAGACCAAGCATCCCACCCGGTGGGCCGGTCAGGTCGAGGAGCGGCTGCTCGCCCTGCTGCGGCGGTACGGCCTGGACACACCGCCGCCCGAGGGGCCCTCGCCCGTGCGGGTGATGAGCTTCTCGGCGCGTTCGCTGCACCGGGTACGGGCGGCGGCCCCCACCCTGCCCACGGTCTTCCTGACGCAGTTCCTGCTGCCCCGCCACCGGGACGGGCAACTGCCGCCGGGGGTGCGGATCGCGGGGCCGAGCATCCGGATCGTCCGGAACCACCCGGGCTATGTGGCGCGGCTGCGGCGCGCGGGGCACCGGGTGCACGTCTGGACCGTCGACCAGCCGGAGGACGTGGAGCTGTGCGCCCAGCTGGGTGTGGACGCGGTGATTACCAACCGCCCCAAACAGGTGCTGTCCCAACTCGGGCGTACATAACGGTCATGACACGGCGTACACCGGCGCGTTCGGTACGCATTCGATCGTGACGAGTGCGTCACACGATGCCACTTGGCCTGTTTCCGCTCCAGCCCATTGGGGCATCCATCCCGTGGCGTGGGGCTAAGGAGGTCTCGGGGGTGGCGTTGGTGGTGGCACGGCAGGTGCCGACGTCGTCGACCATGGCCGTACCCCATGGTCCTGCGGGTGTCCGCGCGGCAAGACGGTGGATGCGTGGCGATTTGGGCAGGACTGGGGTATCGGAATCGGTCATAGACGACGCTGTATTGATCCTTTCGGAATTGCTCAGCAACGCGTGGCGTCATGGCCGCCCATGGCGTTCCGACCAGGGTGACGACACGGTCCGGGCGGCGTGGAGCGTTGACGAGGATGAGCGGCTGACCGTCGAGGTCACCGATGGTGGCGGACCCACAAGGCCCCTTCCGGCCAAACCTTCTGTCACCGCACGCGGTGGCCGGGGACTCCACATCATCCGCACACTGGCCGACGACTGGGGCGTCCGGGACGGCGTCGGCGAAGTCACCGTATGGGCGCTGCTTCCGGCCGATGACGGTTTCATGAAGCGGGTCACCATCCCGGCCGACCTGGATCCCGGGCTGACCGATCTGGATCCCGGGCTGACCGCGGGTCCGACGGACGGACTCACCGCCGGGCTCACCCCGGGACCGGCCACCGGGCTCATCCCCGGACCGGCCGCCGCACTCACCCCCGGGCTCGGCACCGACCCGGCACCGGGACCCGGCCGCCCCGAGTCCGAGCGGTCCGCCTCCATGGCCATCCCGCAGCAGCCGGACCCGCCGGTGGCGAAACCGGACACGAACATCCCCGAGACGAACATCGATCCCGACTTCGACCGCGAGCTGGACTTCGCCGATCTGGACGAGCTCGCGTAGCCGACGCGGCCCATCGAGCCGACGAGGTTCGGCCAACGGGCTAGGCTCCCGCCCGTACGAGCAAGCCCTGCCGCACGATCGGGAGACAGCCACACCATGGCCAAGAAGCGCCGCCCCCAGACGAAGGCCGCAGCCCCCCGGGCGACAACGGGCGACATCCCGGTGGTGGGCGCGCGCGAGCCCTGCCCCTGTGGCTCGGGCCGTCGTTACAAAGCCTGTCACGGCAGGGAGGCGGCCCACGCCGTCACCGAGCTGGTGCAGCGCCCCTTCGAAGGACTCCCCGGCGAATGCGACTGGGTGGCGCTGCGCGAGCTGGTGCCCGCCGCCACCGTCGAACTGAACCTGGCCGACGGGCTGCCCGAGGGCGTGCCGTCGGTCACCCTCGCCACCGTGCTGCCCATGGCCTGGCCCGCGCTGCGCCGGGACAACGGCGCGGTGCTGATCGGCCTCCAGAACGACACCCCCTCCGGCGACATCAGCCGCGACCTCGCCGACACGCTGCGGCGCGCCCTCACCGCCGAACCCGGCACTCCGGTCTCCGCCGAGCGGGCGCCCGGCGACGGTCCGCGACTCCAGGACCTGCTCGACCCGAAGGGCGGTTTCACGCCGACCCTGCACGAGGGTTTCGAGTTCTGGCTCGAGGACGCGGCGAACGCGAGCGGGGAGGTCGCCGCGTCCCTGGAGCGGGCCAACGCGGCCGCGATCCCGACCGCCCGGCTCTCCGGTGTGGACGCCGCCTACTGGTGCGAGACCCCGGAGAAGAACCACCTGCGCTGGGTGATGGCGCACCCGGAGGAGAAGCTGCTGGACGCGCTCGCCCGGCTGCACGCCGCGGGCGCCTCCTCGCTGGGCGAGAACACCCGTCTGGTGGGCTCCTTCCGGGCTCACGGGCTCACCGTCCCGGTGTGGGACCTGCCCAAGGGGATGCCCGCCGAGGACACCGAGAAGCCCGCCCAGGAGCTGGCCGAGCGGCTCGCGGAGGCGCTCGCCGACGACACCCCGCTGACGCCCGAGCAGCGGCGCGCCCGCGGCGGTCTCACCAACCGTCAGGTGACCCTGAGCTGACCGTCGCGGCCGGGCGGTCCCACCCCGCCCGGCACACGTGACCCTGCTCACAACTCACCGTTACGGCCTGGAAATCCGCGTCCGGAAATCCGCGATCGAATTTGCTAACGGCCGATCTCTTGTTACGGTTCTAAAAGCCCGGTCGCTGGTGCATCCCCCGTCGCCAGCGACCGGGCGCTTCCATGTCCGGAGCCGGACGAGACGCGCGACACCGCGGAGCCCGGCCGGGACGGTACGACCCGACGGATGATCAATCCTCCTCGCAGGCGCGGGAGTTGCCCCGTGGCGGGCGATCCGGTCCCGTACGGCCCCCAAGGTCCCCAGCCGCCCTCAGGCCGCCCGGAAGGCGCCTCGCAGACGCGGGGACAGAACGCGGGGACATGAACGCGGGAGAAGGCGGCCACACCGCATCCCGCGCACCACACGACAACGCGGTGGGGCAGCTGCCCCACCGCGCTTCTTCTTCTGCGGATATGCGGATCTGTGAATATGCATGAACGCCGATGTGGAAAGCCGCGCGGGAACGCGCGGGGCCGCCCGGCCTAGTAGGCCAGCCGGCTGCCGCCGTCGGGCGCACTGCTGCTCGCCTCGACCAGCGCGTCCACCACCGCGGACACCTCCGGCAGCCAGGGCCGTCCGCCGCGCCGCTGCGGGGCGCGCTCCCAGCGCACCCGGCCCGGTCCGGTCTGGGACGGCGGCAGCGCCAGATAGCCGCCGTCACCGTGGAACCGCAGTGAGCTGGGCACCCAGTCCTGGCGGTTCAGCAGTTCGCCGAGCTCCTCCAGGGAGTACGGAGCCACCAGCAGCGACCAGCGGGTGGGGGTGGCGACCACCGGACCGACCCGCACCCCCGCCTGGTCGAACACGGCCAGCGCCCGTGCCCCGGCGACCGCCGGCAGGCTCACCGCGCAGGGCCCGCGGCCCCCGGTGGCCAGGAGCAGGGGGGCAGTGGGGCGGTTGGTCCACCACCAGCGCACCATGCGCGGATCGGTGGTGGCGGCCAGGAGCACGGGGTCGAACGGGTGACCGCCCGGCACCGCGCAATCCGGGTCGGGACAGCCGCACACCCGGACGCGTCCACCGCCGGGCTGGAGCCCGATGCCCGGGAGTACGGGCCACTGCCACTCGGTGGCGCAGGTGAGCGCGGCGCGGAGCAGCGGCGACCGTGCGCCGCGCCGCAGCGAGAACTTGCGTCGCCTTCCGAGGATCTCGCGCATGAGCGCTCGTTCCTTTCCGTTAACGCCGAGGGCTGTATCCGTCGCACTTCATGGCACTTCTACAAGGCACTACGTGGCGCTGTACGGCATCGTTCGGCCGTTGACAGCACGTGGATCACAAGTCACTGCGCGTACGAGGCAGCGCATCACGCCGCAGGCCGAGCGTGGAACGTGGCGAGGGGTGGCGCGCGCATGGCGCTTACCGTCCTGTGGTGCGTTTCCTCGTCACTCGGGGATGGGCGCGGCCGTTGTCGTCTATGACGCCTGGACCGGCCACGGGGTTCCGGGGCGATGCGAACTGCCCCCGGCTCCTCTCCGATGTGTACCCGCCGCGGTGGAGACGACGCGCTGCCGACTGACGTCAGTCGACCCCAAATTGACAGCCTAACGACTTTTTTTCAGCCAAGTTGAATTCCCCCCAGACACCAACAAGACCACCGGGACAATGCTGGACATCGCCTCTTGGGTGCGTGTACATCTGGAGACAGTAGCGGCACAGTAGCGGCGCAGCACGACAGGGGGTTTGCGATGCTATTGAGCGAGCCGGACGCGGCGGGCGAAAGCAGCGGGCCATGAACGCGCCCCACCTGCCGAAAGTGGCTGGAATCGATTCTTCCCTCCCGGCGCCCACGCAAACTGCCGACCCCGTTACGCCCCCTGCCGCGGTGCCGGACCCGGGTCCCGGTCCCGGGGTCCAGGACCGCCTCGCCGAATGGGTGTCGGACCTCACCACCCTCCATGAGCTGACCGAGCGGCTGGTCCGCACCGCCACGCTCGACGGCGCGCTGCACGAGCTGCTGCGCGCGGGCGCTGCCCTGGTGGGCGCGCAGCGCGGTCTCGTGGCGCTGGAGCCGTCCGACGGCCTTGGTCCGGTGACCACCGTCGGCCTCGGTCTCGGCCATGCCGACCTCGGCCAGATCGAGACGATCCCGCGCGGTTCCGCCTCCGCCGGCCATCTGCTCGACGGACTGCCCGAACCGGACGGTGCGCGGAGCGCCGACGTCAGCCATCCGGACATCGCGAGCGAGGCCGATCTCGACCCCCGCCACCGCGAGGTGGCGGCCCGGCTCGGGTTCGCCGCCAGCTACGCCGTTCCGCTGGACACCTCCTCCGGTGCCGAGGGGTCCGGTGCCGTCACCCCGCCAGGGCCGGTCATGCCCTCCCCCGGCACCGGCGCGGAGACCGCCGGCGGCCCCGTCGCCACCGCCGGCCCGGCCGCCGCGGACGACCCCGGTACGGCCGCCGCTCCCGAGGGCGCGCCGGGCGCCGTGACGGCCGTGGGAGCCGACCGCCCCGCCGGACGCCTGGGCGCGGCCGCCTGGCTCTACGACGAACCCGCCGAACCCGGTGAGCGGCAGCGTCATCTGATCGGCCTGTACTGCCGTTACGCCGCCGCCCACCTCGCCCGGCTGCTGGAACTGCGCCGCGCCCACGCCGCCGTGGCGACCGTCCGGGAGGAGCTGCTGCCCACCCGGCTGCCCCGGGTGCCCGGCGTCCGGCTCGCCGTCCGCCACCACCCCGCTCCGTACGGCGGCGGGGACTGGTACGACGCGCTGCCGCTGCCGGACGGCGCGCTCGGGGTCTCCGTCGGCGGGGTGACCGGGACCGGCCCCGGCGCCGTGGTCGCGATGGGACGGCTGCGCGCCTCCCTGCGCGCGTACGCGGTGATGGAGGGGGAGGATCCGGTCGCCGTCCTGTCCGACCTCGAACTGCTGCTGCGCCTCACCGAACCCGCCCGCTCCGCGACCGCCCTGTTCGCGTACTGCGAGCCCGGTCCGCGCCGGGTGGTGCTGGCCGGGGCCGGGCACTGCCCACCGCTGATCACCGGTGACCGGCGCACCGAGTTCGTGGAGACCACGCTGTCCGCGCCGCTGGGGATGCTCTCCTGCTGGGAGGCCCCGAGCGTGGAGCTGGAACCCGGCTGTGGAGAAACGCTCCTCTTCTACAGCGACGGGCTGCTGCACCGCACCGGGGAGCCCATGGACCGCGCCTTCGCCCGGCTCCAGGCGGCCGCCGCGAGCGCACCCAAGGCCGTCCGCCACGACGTGGACGCGCTGCTGGACCATGTGCTGCGCACCGTGCTGCCCGGGGGCACGGACACCGGGGACGGCACCGAGGACCTGGTCCTGCTCGCGGTCCGCTTCGACTGAGCCACCGCCCCGGACCGCCCCCGCCGGGCCGCGCCGCCCGCCGCGGCCCGGTCGCGGCATGGCCTTCTCCGCCCTCCCGGCGGCCGTGTCCTCCCACCTACCATGGGAGAGGTCCAGTTCGAGGAGGATGTCGTGACCGAGGAGCCCACTCCTGAAGCCCTGGAGACCCCGGAGGCCGAGGAGCAGCCCATCCAGCAGCGGAAGAACGGCCTGTACCCGGGCGTCTCCGATGAGCTCGCCGAGAACATGCGGTCCGGCTGGGCGGACACCGAGCTGCACGACCTGGAGCCCGTCGAGCAGGCTCCGCACACCGCCCGCCGCCGTGCCGCGCTGTCCGCGCGCTTCCCCGGCGAGCGCCTGGTCATCCCCGCGGGCAATCTCCGCACCCGGTCCAATGACACGGAGTTCCGCTTCCGCGCGGCCACCGAGTACGTCTACCTGACCGGCGACCAGACCGAGGACGGCGTCCTGGTCCTGGAGCCGGAGGCGGGCGGCGAGGGCCACACCGCGAGCCTCTACCTGCTGCCGCGCTCCGACCGGGAGAACGGCGAGTTCTGGCTGGACGGCCAGGGTGAGCTGTGGGTCGGCCGGCGGAACAGCCTGACCGAGGCCGAGCGGCTGTACGGCGTGCCGGTGAAGGATGTCCGCACGGTCGCCGACGACCTGCAGGCCGCCACCGGACCGGTCCGCATCGTGCGCGGCCACGACGCCGGTCTCGAGGCCGCGCTGACCGACAAGGTCACCCGTGAGCGCGACGAGGAGCTGCGCGTCTTCCTCAGTGAGCAGCGCCTGGTCAAGGACGAGTTCGAGGTCGGCCAGCTCCAGAAGGCGGTGGACTCCACGGTCCGCGGCTTCGAGGACGTCGTGAAGGTGCTGGACAAGGCCGAGGCCACCTCCGAGCGCTACATCGAGGGCACGTTCTTCCTGCGGGCCCGGGTCGAGGGCAACGATGTCGGCTACGGCTCCATCTGCGCTGCCGGACCGCACGCCACCACCCTCCACTGGGTGCGCAACGACGGCCGGGTCCGCTCCGGCGATCTGCTGCTGCTGGACGCGGGGGTGGAGACCGACACCCTCTACACCGCGGACGTCACCCGCACGCTGCCGATCAACGGCACCTACAGCGCGCTCCAGCGCACGATCTACGACGCGGTGTACGAGGCGCAGGAGGCGGGCATCGCCGCGGTCAAGCCGGGTGCCAAGTACCGCGACTTCCATGACGCCGCCCAGCACGTGCTGGCCACCAGGCTGGTGGAGTGGGGCCTGGTCGAGGGGCCGGTCGAGCGGGTGCTCGAGCTCGGCCTCCAGCGCCGCTGGACCCTCCACGGCACCGGCCACATGCTCGGCCTGGACGTGCACGACTGCGCCGTGGCCCGCACCGAGACCTACGTCGACGGCACCCTGGAGCCGGGGATGTGCCTCACGGTCGAACCGGGTCTGTACTTCCAGGCCGACGACCTGACCGTGCCCGAGGAGTACCGCGGCATCGGCATCCGGATCGAGGACGACATCCTGGTGACGGAGGACGGGAACCGCAATCTGTCCGCCGGGCTGCCGCGCCGGGCCGATGATGTCGAGGCGTGGATGGCCCGCCTCACCGGCTGACCCTCCGGTCCTCCGGCCACGGGCCACCGCACACGGACCGGAACGGGGGAGCGGC
This sequence comes from Streptomyces sp. NPDC045899, assembly GCF_056431485.1. NCBI lineage: Bacteria > Bacillati > Actinomycetota > Actinomycetes > Kitasatosporales > Streptomycetaceae > Streptomyces > Streptomyces sp. NPDC045899. Next base: position 72,796 of record NZ_JBWKKP010000013.1, on the reverse strand, counting down.
ACCCGCCGCTCCCCCGTTCCGCTGCCGCGAGCCCCGGCCGGGCACACCCGCGGGCCGTCGGCCCCGTCAGCCCTTGCCGGGCACCTTGCGGGTGGTCACCGCGATCCGGTTCCAGGCGTTGATGGTGAAGATCAGCGCGATGAGCCGGGCCAGCTCCGCCTCCTCGAAGTGCCGGGCGGCCCGCGCGTACACCTCGTCGGGGACCCCGCCCGGCAGCAGGGTGACCGCCTCGGTGAGCGCGAGGGCGGCCTGCTCCTCCGCGGTGTAGAACCCGGCCTCGCCCGCTTCCTCCCAGACCCCCACCAGACTGATCCGCTCGGGGCGCTCGCCCGCCGCGTGGGCATCGGTGGTGTGCATATGGAGGCAGTAGGCACAGTGGTTCAGCTGGGAGGCGCGGATCTGCACCAGCTCCACCAGGGCCGGGTCCAGGCCCTCCCGCGCGGCGGCGTCCAGTCCGATGAGCGCCTTGAATGCCTTGGGGGCCGCCTTGGCGAAGTCCACCCGCGCGGGACGCGTCCCCCCGGTGGTCGTCTCGGCGGTCGTCGTCGTGGTCGTCTCGATCGTTGTGGTCATGACGACGAATCTAAGCCTCGATGCGACAGGTTATAGGGTGCATTTCCATGGCGGAATCGCGGGTCAATTCGGCGGAGATCCTCGGCAGTGACCTCCATCTGGAGCTGACCCGCGCGGGCAGCCGCCGCACCGCGCTGATGAGCGCGCTGCGCGAGGCCGTCCGCGGCGGACGGCTCGCCCCCGGCACCCGGCTGCCGCCCTACCGCTCGCTCGCCGCCGACCTCGGGATCGCCCGCAACACGGTCGCCGACGCCTACGCCGAGCTGGTCGCCGAGGGCTGGCTCACCGCCCGCCAGGGCTCCGGGACCCGGGTGGCCGCCCGGACCGCGCCGCCCCCGCCCCGGCACACCGGCCGGGAGCGCGGCGGACGCCCCGCCCCGGCCGCCCCCACCGGCCGCAGGCGCCGGGCCGCACCGCCGCCGCGCCCCGCCCACAACCTGCTCCAGGGCCAGCCGGACGCCTCCGCCTTCCCCCGCACCGCCTGGCTCGCCTCCGCCCGCCGCGCCCTGACCGCCGCGCCCAACGAGGCGTTCGGCCCCGGTGACCCGCACGGCCGCGCCGAGCTGCGCCGTGCGCTCGCCGACTACCTGGCACGGGCCCGCGGGGTGCGCACCGACCCGGACCGGATCGTGGTCTGCTCGGGCTTCGCCCACGCCCTGCGGCTGCTCAGCGGCACCAAGGTGCTGCGCCCGGCGCTGGCCGTCGAGGCGTACGGACTGGCCTTCCACCGTTCCCTGCTGTCCGCCGCCGGGGTCCGCACGGTCCCGCTGCCGCTGGACGACTCCGGCGCCCGTACCGAGGAGCTGACCTCCCATCCGGCGCTGCGGACGGTACGGGCCGCCCTGCTCACCCCCGCCCACCAGTTCCCGACCGGCGGTCCGCTGCACCCCGAGCGGCGCGCCGCGGCCGTGGACTGGGCGCGGGCCGGCGGGGGACTCGTCCTGGAGGACGATTACGACGGGGAGTTCCGCTACGACCGCCAGCCGGTCGGCGCGGTCCAGGGGCTCGACCCGGACCGGGTGCTCTATCTGGGTTCGGTCAGCAAGAGCCTCTCCCCGGCGCTGCGGCTGGGCTGGATGGTCCTGCCGGACCACCTCGTCGACGTCGTGCTGTCCGTGAAGGGCGAGCGGGAGGGCTGGGCGAGCGCGCTCGACCAGCTGACGCTCGCGGACTTCATCGAAACCGGCGGCTACGACCGTCATGTGCGCCGGATGCGGCTGCGCTACCGGCGCCGCCGGGACGCGCTGGTGACCGCGCTCACCGAACGCGCCCCGCACATCCGGGTCTCCGGGATCGCCGCCGGGCTGCACGCGGTGCTCGAACTCCCGCCCGGCACCGAACGGTCCGCCGTCCAGGCCGCCTCCTGGCAGGGGCTGGCCCTCGACGGTCTCGCGGGCTACCGGCATCCGGACGCGACCACGCCCCCGCTGGAGGGGCTGGTCGTCGGCTACGCGACCCCGCCCGAGCACGCCTTCCCGGCGGCGCTGGACGCCCTGTGCCGGGCACTGCCGCCCGAGCAGCCGGCCCCGGGGACCGGCTGAGCGACGCTCCGGACCAGGACCGTCCGGGTGATCGGGACCGTCAGAACCGCCAGGGCGGTCAGGACGCCCGGAGCAGGGAGTCCTCGCGCCACTTGAGGATCTTGTCGAAGCTCACCACCACACCCCCGCGGCCCGGCCGGTCGCGGTAGCGGACGTGGTCGGTGAGGGCCTCGATCAGGAACAGCCCCCGCCCGTGCTCCGCCTGCGCGGGTGCCGGACCCTGCGGGTGCTGCGGTCTGCGCGGGGTGGCGGGCCGCCGCTCACTGCGGGTGCGCGGTCCGCGACGGACGGTGCCGCGCTGGGTGAATCCGGGCCCCGAGTCGGTGACCTCGATCCGGCAGGTGTCACCGTCGATGAAGGCCGTGACCCGGTAATCACCGTCCGTACCGTCGGCTCCGCCGTGCTCCACCGCGTTCGCACATGCCTCGGAGAGGGCGACCGACAGGTCGTAGGAGATCTCCGGGTCCACCCCGGCCGTCTCCATCGTGCCGAGGAGTAGTCGTCGTGCGAGGGGAACGCTCGCCGCCTCGCGGGGCAAATGGAGTGACCACCAGATGCTCATGCTCCAGCCTCCCGGCCGCGGCTCGACATACCGTTACGTATTGCCTGGGTCCATGGTCCGTAAGCGTGCGATTGACGTGACTCCGCTCATTCGGCGGACGCGCACGGCGGGCGCACCGGTGTATGGGGCTGTCCCGGTGTGCGCCGTTACGCCCTACCCGCCGTAGGTAACGCATTTGCTCGGTGGGATGATGGCGCCGCCATGGCTTCCCCTGTCGCCCGTGCGGGCGCCGACCTCCGCATGCTGCGGGCCGCGGTGTTCACCGCGGTCTGCGTCGTGCTGTCCGCGGCCGGGCACGTCATCGCGTCCTGCGCGACCGTGCCGCTGTGGACGGTGGGCGTCGGAGCTGCGGCTTTGTTCTCGGTGGCGGTGCCGCTTGCCGGACGCGAGCGGTCGCTGCCCGGGATAGCCGGCCTGCTCGCCGTGGGCCAGCTGGTCCTGCACACCGTGTTCGGGCTCGGCCAGCAGCAGGCGGCGGCCGCCCTGCGGGCCGACGGACACGAGAGCCGGGTCATGAGTCTGGCCGCGCACCTGCTGTGCGCCCCCGTGCCCGGCCGGATGGACAGCGCCACCGCACGTCACATCGTCGAGCGGGCGGGCATCGACCCCTCCTCGGTCGGGGATGTGCACGCCGCGCACTCCCTGCACTCCGTGCCGCTGACCCCCGCATCGGGCGCCGTGAACGTTCCCGCCGTGGACAGCCTGCTGCCGTCACTGCCCATGGTGCTGGGCCATCTGCTGGCCGCCGTCGCCATGGGCTGGCTGCTGCGCCGCAGCGAGGTGGCCGTGTGGCGGGTGGTGCGGCTTTCGGTGGGCGGGGCGCGCGAGGTGGCCGAGGTCGCGTTCGTCCGGGGTCTGCGCGCCGCGCTGCGGCTGGTGCGGACCCTGCTGACCGGACTGGCCGGACTGCGCCCGGCCGGGCCCCGGCGGCCGCGCCGGGACGAGCGTGACGAGGGGGCCGTCACGGCCCTCGTACTCCAGCACAGCGTGATCAGACGGGGTCCGCCGCGTCACGACCTCGCGGCCTGACCGACGCGACGCCCCTCCAGCGGTTCCGGAGGGCGGCCGCGGCCTCGCCGTACGCGCGCCACCCACCGATCATCCGTTTCGGATCCCTGGAGTACCCCATGAACGCCATGCGTCTTCGTCGTCTGCCGGTTCTCGGTGCCCTCACCGCGGGCGGCCTGGTGCTGCTCGCCGCGGGCCCCGCCTTCGCGCACGTCAGCGTGCAGCCCGGTGAGGCCGAGAAGGGCGGCTACAGCACCGTCAACTTCAAGGTGCCCAACGAGCGTGACGACGCCTCGACCACCAAGCTCGAAGTCACCCTGCCGACCGACCATCCGCTCGCCTCGGTGATGCCACAGCCGGTACCCGGCTGGAAGGTGAAGGTCACCAAGAGCAAGCTGGACAAGCCGATCGAGATGCACGGCGAGAAGATCACCGAGGCGGTCACCAAGGTCACCTGGACCGGCGGCTCGATCGAGCCGGGCCAGTTCCAGCAGTTCCCGCTCTCCGTCGGCCAGCTGCCCGAGGACGCCGACCAGCTCGTCTTCAAGGCCCTCCAGACGTACGACAACAAGGAGGTCGTGCGCTGGATCGAGGAGCCCAAGGAGGGTGAGGACGAGCCGGAGAACCCGGCGCCGGTCCTCAAGCTGGTCGCCCCGGCCGAGGGCTCGGACGCGCACGGTGCCGCGGCCTCCGGTCACAAGGACGACGACAAGGGCGAGGGCGAGGACGGCGAGAAGACCGCCGCCGACGACTCCGACGGCGACAGCAGCGACACCACCGCCCGGGTGCTGGGCGTCGCGGGCATCGTCGTCGGCATCGCGGGCGTCGCCTTCGGCGTCCTCGCCAGCCGCCGCCGCTCCGCCTGACCACCGGCGTCCGCGGCGTGATCCCACGGCGTGACCGCACGTCCTGACCCGACGGCGCGGTCCGCCGGGGCGGCGGGCCCCTCCGGCCCGCCGCCCGCACGCCCGGACCTCCTGCACGCCGCACCGATCCACACGTCTCACGGGAGAACAGCTCCATGCGCACCACCATCCTGGGCACCGCTGTTGTCGCCACCGCCGCGCTCACCCTGACCGCCTGCGGCGGCTCCGGCGGCGACGGCGACAAGGCGGCCACCGCCGAGGTCAAGGGGGGCCAGCAGTCGGGCAAGGCCATCTCGCTCGACAAGGGCAGGGAGAAGGCCAAGCCGGACCTCGTCCTGACCGACACCGATGGCAAGAAGTACGACCTCATCGAGGAGACCAAGGGCCGCCCCACCCTGCTCTTCTTCGGCTACACCCACTGCCCGGACGTCTGCCCGCTGTCCATGAGCAACCTCGGCATCGCCGAGAAGAAGCTCTCCGCGGCGGAGCGGAAGAAGCTCCGCGTCGTCTTCGTGACCACCGACCCCGAGCGCGACAAGCCGAAGCGGATCCGCTCCTGGCTCAACGCCCAGGGCGGCAAGGACTTCGTCGGCCTCACCGGCAGCTTCGACACCATCCAGGCCGCCGCCCGCACACTCGGCATCTACGTCGACAAGCCCAAGAAGGAGAAGGACGGCAGCATCACCGTCGGCCACGGCGCCGAGGTGGTCGGCTACGCGCCCCAGGACGACAAGGGCCACTGGATCTACACCACAGGCACCACCGCCGAGCAGTACGCCAAGGACCTGCCGAAGATCGTCAAGGGACAGAACCCGTGACCCGCGGCGCACCCTCCCGCACGGCCCTCGCCGCGGCGCTCGTCCTCGGTCTGTCCGCGGCGGTCGCCGCCTGCGGCTCCGGTGACGGTGACGGCGGCGGCGGGGAAGAGAAGGACGGCGGCCGTCCGGAGCTCTCCGTCCGCGGCGCGTACCTCCCCCAGCCGTCGATGGACGACATGGCGGCGGGCTTCCTGACCGTACGGAACGCCGGCGGCGGCGCGGACCGGCTGACCTCCGTCTCCACCCCGCTCGCCGCCGAGGTCACCCTGCACCACACCGCCGGCAACCGGATGAAGCAGGTGAGTTCGCTGGACGTCCCGGCGAACGGGCGGCTGGAGCTGGCCAGCGGCGGCGATCATCTGATGCTGACAAAACTGACCCACCGGCCGAAGGTCGGTGAGAAGGTCGAGTTCACCCTGCGCTTCGCGAACTCCGACCCCATCGAGATCAAAGTCCCGGTCGAGCCGACGACGTACCGCCCCAAGGACTGACGCCCGATGCCCTCGCTGACCTTCCCGGCGCCCGCCGGGACCGCCCGCTCCGTCACCGCCCGGCGGCTGACGGCGGTCGGCGCGGCCCTGCTGGCCGCGCTGCTGTGCGCGCTGACCGTCGGCGCGAACACCGCGTCCGCGCACGCCACGCTCACCTCGACCGACCCGCGCGACGGATCGGTGGTGCGGACCGCGCCCTCGGAGATCACGCTGAACTTCTCGGAGGGCGTGCTGCTCTCCGACGATTCGGTGCGGGTACTCGACCCCAAGGGCAAGCGGGTGGACTCCGGGAAGCCCGGCCATGTGGGCGGCAAGACCTCGACCGCCGCGGTCGGACTGCACTCCGGGCTGCCGGACGGCACGTTCACGGTGGCGTGGAAGGTGGTCTCGGAGGACAGCCACCCGATCAACGGCGCGGTCACGTTCTCCATCGGCGCCCCGTCCAAGACCAGCGTCACGGTCTCCCGGGGCGGGGAGTCCGACAGCACCGTCGGCACGCTGTACGGGATCGGGCGCTACGTGGCCTACGGCGGCTTCGCGGCGCTGGTCGGCGCGAGCGTGTTCGCCGGGGTCTGCCGCTCCTCACGGTCGGTCCGCAAGATCGCCGTCGGAGGCTGGGTGACGCTCTTCGCGGCCACCCTGGCGCTGTTGCTGCTGCGCGCTCCCTACACCGACGGCAAGGGCATCGGCGCGGTCCTCGACCTGGGCAGACTCGGTGACGTGCTCTCGACCAAACCGGGCGCCGCGATGCTCTCGCGGCTGCTGCTGCTCGGCGCGGCGGCGGTCTTCCTGGCGGTGCTCTTCGGTACGTACACCCGGCGCACGGAGGAGGCCGAGGCGGCGAAGGCCGCGGGCGACGACGCGGAGTACGCCGAGATCGACCACGGCCGCCGCCAGGACCTGGCCTTCGGGCTCGGCTTCGGCGGCACGGTGGTCGCGATCGGACTGGCCGCGACCTGGGCCATGGCCGAACACGCCTCCGTCGGCATCCAGAAGGAACTGGCCATGCCGGTGGACGTGCTCCATCTGCTCGCGGTCGGCGTGTGGCTGGGCGGAATGGTGTCACTGGCGGTGGCGCTGCGCGCGGGCGAACCGGTCGGGCGCACGGCGGTGCGCCGCTTCTCCCGGCTGGCCTTCGCCTCGGTGGTGGTGCTGGTGCTCACCGGCCTCTACCAGTCGTGGCGGCAGGTGGGTTCGTGGAAGGCGCTGACCGGCACCGAATACGGGAAGTGGCTGCTGGTCAAGGTCGGTCTGATGGCGGTTCTGGTGGGTCTCGCCGCGGTGTCGCGCCGCTGGACGGGCCGCCTGCTGGACGCGGCGGAGGACGGTGCCGCGGAGTCCGCCCCGGCCGAGGCGCCGAAGGCCGGGACCAAGGCCAGGACCAAGACCAAGGTCGCGGCGGCGTCGGCCGCATCCTCGGGCCGTACCGTCGTCAGGGCCCGGTCGGGCGGCAAGGGCGCGGACGCGGCCGAGGACGACGGCGGATCCGACGGCGGATCCGGCACCGCGGCCGATCCCGTGCGCAGCGCCCAGCTCGCCCGGCAGCGCGCCGCCGTCGACAGGACCGCGGCCCTGCGCGAGCGGGACGCCGACCCGGTGCGCGGCGGACTGCGCCGCTCGGTGCTGGCCGAGACCGTCGTGGCGGTGGTGCTGCTCGCGGTGGCCACCGTGCTCAGCGGCACCCAGCCCGGCCGGGCCGAGACCGCACAGCCCGCCGCCGCGGCGGCGCCCGATCCGCTGGGCGTGGACCCGGTGAGCGTGGAGATCCCCTACGACACCGGGAACAAGAGCGGCCGCGGCAAGGCCGTGGTCATGCTGGACCCGGCGCTCCCCGGGGACAACACGCTCCATGTCTTCCTCCTGGACCGGGCCGACCGGCCCGTGGACGCCGAGGAGGTCAAGCTGTCGCTGACCCTCGAGGAGAAGGCGATCGGACCGCTCCGGGTGCCGCTGAGGCACCTGTCCACCGGACACTGGAGCGCCGAGAGCGTGCGGCTGCCCCTGGGCGGCGCCTGGCAGATCTCCCTGACCGTACGCACCTCCGACATCGACCAGGTGACGGAGACCAAGACCGTGAAGATCGCGCAATGAGCACTCAGCAGCACACCCGGCGGAACCCGGGGAAGGAATCGGGGCACGACGCGAAGGGCGACCCCGGGACGGACACAGCGCGGGAGCAGCCGCAGGAGACCGGCTCGCGGATCTCCCGGCGCCGGCTGCTGGGCACGGCGGGCGCCGCGGGCGCGACCGGTCTGGTGACGGGCGGTGCCGCCGGTGCGTACGCCGCCGGGGCCACCCGCTCCGAGCCGGAACCGCTCACCTCGGTGGGCAGTACGGCCGTGCCCTTCCACGGCACGCACCAGGCGGGGATCACCACCCCGCTCCAGGCCCACGGCCATCTCGTCGCCTTCGACCTGGCCCCCGGCACGGACCGCAGGGCGGCCGCGGCACTGCTGCGCCGCTGGTCCAGGACGGCCGGGCAGCTGACCGAGGGCGAGGCGCCGCCGGACGACACGGGGATCGCGCTGGACGCGGGTCCCTCCTCGCTCACCGTCACCTTCGGATTCGGCCGGACCTTCTTCGGCCGGACGGGGCTGAAGGACCGGTTGCCGGAGGCGCTGGCCCCGCTGCCCGACTTCGCCTCGGACGCCCTGGACGCGGGGCGCAGCAACGGCGACCTGTGGATCCAGATCGGCGCCGACGACGGTCTCGTCGCCTTCCACGCGCTGCGCGCGCTCCAGCGCGAGGCACGCGGCGCCGCCCGGCTGCGCTGGCAGATGAGCGGCTTCAACCGCACGCCCGGCGCCACCGGCCGTCCCATGACGGCCCGCAACCTGATGGGCCAGATCGACGGCACCAACAACCCCAAGCCGTCGGACGAGTCCTTCCAGCGACGGGTCTTCGTACCCGCGAAGGGCGAGCCCGCCTGGATGGCGCACGGCTCCTACGCGGTGGTCCGGCGGATCCGGATGCTGCTGGACTCCTGGGACCACCTCTCCCCGGAGCGCCAGGAGAAGGTGATCGGACGCCGCAAGTCCGACGGCGCCCCGCTGTCCGGCGGTACGGAGGACACCCCGGTCCGGCTGGACAAGGTGAACGGGGACGGTTCGCTGGCCATCGCCGGGGCGGCGCACGTCCGGGTGGCGGCGCCCGCGTCGAACCAGGGCGCGGCCATGCTGCGGCGGCCGTTCTCCTACCACGACGGTTTCCGCGAGGACGGGGCGCCGGACGCCGGACTGCTGTTCGTCGCCTGGCAGGCCGACCCGATGAAGGGGTTCGTACCGGTGCAGCGGAAGCTGGACCTGGGCGACGATCTCTCGCGCTTCCTGCGGCACGAGGCGAGCGCGCTGTTCGCGGTCCCCGGCGGCGCCGGTCCGGGAGAGTACGTCGGTCAGGCACTCTTGGAAGGATGAGCCGCCGAATCCGCCAGGACCGCCGGAACCACCAGGGCCGGGGGCGGGCCCCGGGCGTGGGCGCCGCATGCGCCCCGCTGGGTATCGTGGCGGTCCTCGTCTGATCACAGGGAGCCACCGTGATGTCGGCCAGCCGCTATACGTACCTCGGCCCCGAGGGCACCTTCACCGAGGCCGCGCTGCGGTCCATGCCGGAGGCCGCCACGCGCGAACTGGTCCCGATGGTCTCGGTCCCGGCCACGCTGGACGCCGTGCGCACCAGCGCGGCGGCGGCCGCCCTGGTGCCGATCGAGAACTCGGTGGAGGGCGGGGTCAACGCGACCCTCGACGAACTGGCCACCGGCGAACCGCTGATGATCTACCGCGAGGTGCTGCTCTCGATCAGCTTCGCACTGCTGGTCCGGCCGGGCACCTCGCTGGCGGACGTCAAGACGGTGACCGGGCATCCGGTCGCCCAGCCGCAGGTGCGCAACTGGCTGGCGGGGAATCTGCCCGGGGCCCAGTGGGAGTCGGCCGCCTCCAACGCGGACGGGGCCCGGCTGGTGCAGGAGGGGCGGTACGACGCGGCGTTCGCGGGTGAGTTCGCGGCGCCGAAGTACGGTCTGGAGCCCCTGGTCACCGATATCCACGACGCGCAGAACGCGATGACCCGCTTCGTGCTGGTCGGCCGTCCCGCGCGGCCCGCGGCCCGGACCGGCGCGGACAAGACGTCCGTGGTGATCTGGCTCGGCGACGACCACCCGGGCGCGCTGCTGGAGCTGCTCCAGGAGTTCGCCGCGCGCGGGGTCAACCTGATGCGGATCGAGTCCCGTCCGACCGGTGAGGGCATCGGCCGCTACTGCTTCTCGGTCGACTGCGAGGGGCACATCACCGACCGCCGGGTGGGGTCGGCGCTGATGGGACTCAAGCGGATCTGCCCGAAGGTGCGCTTCCTGGGCTCGTATCCGCGGGCGGGGGTGACCGCGTCGGAGATCGCCCCGCTGCGGCACGGCACGTCGGACGAGGCGTTCACGGAGGCGTCGGAGTGGCTGGCGCGCTGCCAGGACGGACGAGCCTGAACCTGGCGGACGCCGGTTGACGACCGCGTCACCCGGCGTTGTCCCCAGGGTGATGGGGATAGTTATCCACAGGCTGCGGCCAGGCGCTGGGGATAAGTCGACAGACTAACCCGACATTGTCGACAGATCCGTACAGTGGGCGGATTTCTCACCATCATCAGACAGAGGGTGCTCGTCACCCCAATTCGATTGGCCAACTCTTTGGAGTGAGGCATTCCCCTCTCAAGGAGTGTGTGAACGAGGTTTGATAGGGGAATCCATCGCCGAGCACTCCGCCGGACCGAATGATCACCCCGACATCCACAGATCTCACACACAGGCTGTGGATAACTCGGAGGGTTCGACCCGCCCCCTGTGGACAACCCGCGGTCAACTCGCCCCGCCCACAAGGAAAGCCGTCACCCCAGGCCCACCTCTTTGCCCCTTTTCAGGGAATGCGCACGTATTCCTTGACGGTGGGCGTCACAGAAATTCCCCCGGTTTCCCACACTGGCGAAAACGGGCAAATAAGGACACAAAGGAATATCGCGTCGAGGGTGCGAGGCCACACCGGTAACCTGGTGGGGTGATTGACCTTCGCCTGCTCCGTGAGGACCCCGATCGTGTGCGCGCCTCCCAGCGCGCTCGTGGAGAGGACGTCGGCCTTGTCGACGCGCTCCTGACCGCCGACGAGCGGCGCAGGTCCTCCAGTGTCCGCTTCGACGAACTCCGCTCCGAACAGAAGGCGCTCGGCAAGCTCATCCCCAAGGCCGCCGGTGACGAGAAGGCCGAGCTGCTGAAGAAGGCGGGCGAACTGTCCGCGGCGGTCAAGGCGGCCGACGCCGAGCAGGACGAGGCCGCCGAGGAGACCCAGCGGCTGCTGCTCCAGCTGGGCAACCTGGTCCACCCGGACGTCCCGGTGGGCGGCGAGGACGACTTCCGCGTCCTGGAGACGGTCGGCACCCCGCGCGACTTCGCGGCCGAGGGCATCACCCCCAAGGACCACCTGGAGCTGGGCGAGCTGCTCGGCGCGATCGACACCGAGCGCGGTGCCAAGGTCTCCGGCTCCCGCTTCTACTACCTGACGGGCGTCGGCGCACTGCTGGAGTTCGCCCTGGTGAACGCGGCGATGGCACAGGCCACGGCCGCGGGCTTCACCCCCATCCTCACCCCCGCGCTGGTCAAGCCGAAGGCGATGGAGGGCACCGGCTTCCTCGGCCAGGCCGCGGAAGACGTCTACCACCTCGACAAGGACGACCTCTACCTGGTGGGCACCTCCGAGGTGCCGCTGGCCGCGTACCACATGGACGAGATCCTGGACGCGGACCGGCTGCCCCGCCGGTACGCCGGGTTCTCCTCCTGCTTCCGCCGCGAGGCCGGTTCGTACGGCAAGGACACCCGCGGCATCTTCCGGGTCCACCAGTTCGACAAGGTGGAGATGTTCGTCTACACCACCCCGGAGGAGGCCGAGGCCGAGCACCAGCGGCTGCTGGAGTGGGAGAAGCAGTGGCTGACCTCGCTGGAGCTGCCGTTCCGGGTGATCGACCTGGCCTCGGGTGACCTGGGCTCCTCGGCCACGCGGAAGTTCGACTGCGAGGCGTGGATCCCGACCCAGGGCAAGTACCGCGAGCTGACCTCCACCTCCAACACCACCGAGTTCCAGTCGCGCCGGCTGTCGATCCGGATGCGCGAGGACAAGAAGGTGCGCCCGCTGGCCACGCTCAACGGCACGCTGTGCGCAGTCACCCGGACGATCGTCGCGATCCTGGAGAACCACCAGCAGGCCGACGGTTCGGTGCGGGTGCCGGAGGCGCTGCGGCCGTTCCTGGGCGGACGCGAGGTCCTCGAACCGGTCACCCGGTGAGCGACGCCCCCGCGGCGACCGGACCGCTGCCGTACCGCCTGATCGCCACCGACCTGGACGGGACCCTGCTGGGCCCCGACCACACCGTCTCGGCGCGGACCCGCGCCGCGCTCGCGGCGGCCACCGCGGCGGGCGCCGCGCATATCGTCGTCACCGGACGGACCGTCCCGGTGGCCCGGCCCATACTGGACGACCTCGGCTACCGGGGGATCGCGGTCTGTTCGCAGGGTTCCCAGCTCTACCACGCGGGTGAGCACCGGCTGCTGACCTCCGTCACCCTGGACCGCACGGTGGCGGCGCTGGCGCTGGAGAAGATCCAGGCGGAGACCGGTCCGCTGGCGCTGGCCGCGGCCCGTGACGGTCTCGACGGCGAGGTGCTGTTCGGGCCGGGGTACCGGATGGGCTACGACATGGAGCAGGTCTCCGTCACCGACCCGGACGAATTCTGGACCGCGCCCATCAGCAAGCTCTACATCCAGCACCCCCGGCTGAACGACGACGCCCTCGCGGACGCCGTCCGGATCGCCGCCGGCGGTCTGATCGGTGTCACGGTGGCGGGCGCCGGTCTGGTGGAGCTGCTGCCGCTGGGGCTGACCAAGGCCACGGGGCTGTCGCTGGCCGCCCGGCGGCTGAAGGTGACGGCGGCCGACACGATCGCCTTCGGCGATATGCCCAATGACATCCCGCTGCTGGAGTGGGCGCGCCACGGAGTGGCGATGGCCAACGCGCACGACGGGCTGAAGGCCGTGGCCGACGAGATCACCGCCTCCCACGCGGAGGACGGGATCGCGGTGGTCCTGGAACGGCTCTTTCCGGCCGCTGCGTAGTTCCGGCCTCCGCACGGCGGACCGGGTGGCCCGGTGACGGACCACCCGGTGCGCTGTGGCCGGTGGCTCCCGGGCTCAGCCCAGGACCTTCACCGCCTGGTAGTACGTCCACGCGGTGCTGTCGCAGGCGGTTTTGGAGGCACCGCCGTAGTTGGCGCAGACGCGCTTGAGGTCCTCGTAGAAGGCACTGTCGATCCGTGCCTTGTTGGCGTCGAAGATCCCCATCGCCTTGTGGTTGCGGTAGCCGAAGTCATGGCGGGCGCAGGCGGTCTGGAAGGGGAAGCCGAACGGGTTGTCGGGCGAGGAGCTGCAGTAGTCGGTCGACCAGTCGAAGGCGTAATCGGCCCAGGAACCCTGGTCGTTGCGGGCCGAGAGCCAGACGTTGTAGCTGTCGGCGCTGGTCTGGGTCCAGTTGGAGAGCACCTGTGCCTTGTCCGCCGGTTCGGCCTGGGCGGGTGAGGCGAGGGCGACGGCGGTGGCCGCGGCGACGGCGGCCGTGGCGAGACTCGTGGCAAGACGACGCATGTGAGGGGTTTCCTCCGTCTTCGGTTGTTGACGCGCCATCACGATCCGTGTGGGTGCCGGACGATGGCGCGATCTGTGGGGGGAAGCGCTTGCCCCAGAGTTGGGCAGGTCCCTGACAAGCGTCAAGATCCGTACAGTCGTCTGGATGAACAGAGTTCAACCATCGGGACTTCAGAGCTTCCTACCAACCAGCCCTGCCACGAGGCATGTTGGGGTGGGGAGCGGATCCGGGCAGTGATTCCGCACAGCGGAGGCCCGATGGGAGAGGGCGGGTCGGCACCCGCCCCCGGGACACGCCGTCCGGTCCGGATCCGGTGGCGTGGCCGGGAGCGGGTTGCCGCCCTGGGCGCCACACAGATCGTCGTCCCGGACATACCCCCTAGTCAATCCTCGGGATTTCTTCCAAACTCCTTAGCTGTAGCTTGGGTTGATGACCTTGGACGACCTCAGGGCCTTCACGGCCGTCTGCGACTCCGGCAGCCTCAGCGCCGTCGCCCGTGATCTGGGCTGCACCCAGTCGGCGGTGAGCCAGCGTGTGAAGCGGCTGGAACGGGAGCTGGGCATCGCCCTGTTGGAGCGGCGGCCGCGCGGAGTGGCGCCGACCCAGGCCGGATGGATCCTGCACCGGGCGGCGGCCGACGGTCTGGTCGGGCTGGACCACGCGCTGCGGCGGCTGTGCGACATCCAGCGGGGCGGCGCCGGTACGGTGCGCGTCACCACCGGGGCGACGACCGTACGGCACTTCATGTCGGCCGGGGTGGTGACGTTCCGGCGGCGCCGGCCACGGGTGAACCTGGAGTTCCAGACGGAGAACTCCAGCCGCCGCTGCTTCGAGGCGCTGGCCGCGGGCACCGCCGACCTGGCGTGGATCACCATCGGCTCCCCGGCCCGCGGTGTGGAGCTGCGGCCGGTGCTGGAGCTGCCGTGGGTGCTGGCCGTACGGGCCGGGGACCCGCTCGCCGAGCGGACCGAGATCGGCCCCGGGGAGCTGGCGTCCATCCGCCACATCCGGCTGCCGGAGAACTCCGTGTCCCGGCACCGGCTGGAGGAGCACCTCACCCGACAGGGCACCGGACCCGTCTCCACCACCAGCGTGGCCGACTGGGACACCGCCATCCTGCTGGCCGAACTGGGCCTGGGGCACGCCGTGGTGCCCGCGCTGCCGGGGTGGCGGGAGCCGGTCGCGGCGCATCCCGCACTGCGGCTGATCCCGATCCCCTCGCTGCCCCCGCTGGCGGCGGGGTGGGCGGTGCGGCGGTGGGACGCGCTGAGTCCGGTGGCCGTGGAATTCGCCGAGACGGTGGCGGCGGAGCTGACGGCGGACGGCCCGCCGCCGGGGCGGGAGCGGGGTCCGGCGGTCAGCCGTACAGACCGGTGATGGAGGCGGCGACGGCGGCCAGTTCCTCGCGCACCTCGGGCGGTTCCAGCACCTCCACCTCATCGCCGAACGGGAGCAGTTGACGCGTCGCCGCCAGCGACGGATAGGCGAGCTCCACCTCGGCCCACTCCGCGTCGCCGCCGACCTCCCTCGCCTGGCCCACCAGCGTGCCGACGATCCGCAGAAACCGGTCGAGCCGGGTGCGCCGCACTCTGGCCCGGACCCGCAACGGCATGGGCTGTTCCTCGATCCCCCGCCGCAGCTCCTCCCACACCCCCTTCAGCTCGGCACCGGGGCGGCGCCGCACCGGCTCGTCGACGAGGGACGCCGCGTCGACGCGGTCGGCGCGGAACAGCCGCGGGGTGCCGTCACGGTCGGCGACCAGGTACCAGACCCCGGCCTTGGCGACGAGCCCGTAGGGATCGACGGTGTAGTCGTGCAGCGCGGTCTCCCCGCCGTGCCGGTAGCGGATGCGCAGTCTGCGGTCGGTCAGCACGGCGGTCTGGAGCACCTCGAGATCGGCCTCCGGCACGGGGCGGGACCGCCAGCGCCCGGGGTCGATGAGGATCCGGCGGCTGGTGAGTTCGGCGGCGGGACGGTGCGCGGCGGGCAGCGCGGCCATCACCTTGCGCAGGGCGGAGCCGAGGGCGCTGTCGAGGCCGAGCGCGGCATGGGTGCTCTGCGCGACCAGCACGAACAGCGCCCGCGCCTCGTCGGAGGTGAGCCCGGTGACATCCGTGCGGTAGCCGGGGAGCAGGGTGATCCCGCCGTGGCGGCCGCGTTCCGCGTACACCGGCACTCCGGCGGCGGACAGGGACTCCACGTCGCGGTAGATGGTGCGGGTGGAGACCTCCAGCCGCTCACCGAGTTCCACGGCGGTGACCCGGCCGCGGGTCTGGAGGAGCAGCAGTATCGAGAGCAGCCGGTCGGATTTCACGGAGGTGAGCCAAGGCAATGCCGGGGCCGGGTGTCAACACCGGTGGCGGCGGCCGTGATCACGACCGCCGCCACCGGTGACGAGAGGGAGTGTCTGCGCCGGCTCACTCCTCACCGGCGACGGTGAGACTGCGCAGCTTGCTGCCCGCGTACCAGGTGGCGGCCAGCGTCACGGAGACCAGCAGCACCACGGCGGTGGGCAGGGCGACGTCCGAGGTGATCAGATCCCCTTCGCCGATCTTCTGAGCGAGGGCAAGCGCCCACTGCTGGACGCTCAGCGTGCGCGCCCCGGACACCAGGCTGCCGAACAGCGTCTCCCACACCAGGGCATAGACCAGGCCCGCGACCACCGCGTGCCGGGTGACGGTGCCCAGCAGCAGGAAGATCGCGCTGTAGGCGACGGAGGCCACCGCGGCGGCGACGGCGTAGGCGATGGCGATCTGATGGCCGTTGCCGTTCAGGATGAAGCCCGCGAGCAGGGTGGGGATCGCCGAGAAGGCGGCGGTGACGCCGATCGCGACGATCAGCTTGGTGATCACGATGGTGGACCGCTTCACCGGCTTGGCCAGCAGATAGAGCACCGAACCGTCGTCGATCTCCGGTCCGATCGCCCCGGTACCGGCGATCACGCCGATCAGCGGGACCATGGTGGCGATGGCGAAACCGCCGAGGATGCCATCGGCCGTGGCGTCATCGGCACTGGTCAGCAGCCGTACGGCCACCGCGATGAGCAGCAGCAGCGCGGGCAGCGAGAACAGGATCAGCGCGCGGCGGCGGCCGAGCAGGGCCCGGTAGGTGAGCCGGGCGACGGTCGGGTGATAGAGCGAGGACATCGCTGTGGGCTCCTTTCAGGCCGCGACGAGGTAGGAGAAGACGCTTTCCAGGGACTCGTCGGAGGGCGAGACCGTGAGGAGCCGGATGCCGTGGTCGCGGGCGACCCGGGGCAGCAGTTCGGTGAAGCGCGTGAAGTCGACGGCCTGGATGTGCAGTCCGCCGTCCGCCCCGCCGCTGGCGTCGACCTGGATACCGGTGGTCGACGGATCGGCGATGAGGGCCGCCGCGAGCGCGCGGTCGTCGCTGGAGCGCACCAGATAGCGGTGCGGACGGTCCGTCATCAGCCGGCGGATCTTGCGGAAGTCACCGGAGGCGGCGTGCCGTCCGGCGACGATCACCTCGATATGGGAGGCGAGTTGCTCGACCTCCTCCAGGATGTGCGAGGAGAACAGCACGGTCGTGCCGTCGTCGCCCATCCGCCGCAGCAGCTCCATCAGCTGCATCCGCTGGCGCGGGTCCATCCCGTTGAACGGTTCGTCGAGCAGCAGCACCGACGGTTCGTGCACCAGGGCGGAGGCCATCTTCACCCGCTGGCGCATGCCCTTGCTGTAGGTGGAGATCTTCCGCGACCCGGCGTAGTCCATCTCGACGGTGTCCAGCGCCTTGCGGGCGGCGCCGCGCGGATCGGGCAGCCCGTGCAGTTCGGCGTTGGCGATGACGAACTCGCGGCCGGTGAGGAAGTCGTACATCCCCTCCCGCTCGGGGACCAGCCCGATCTGGCGGTACACCTGCTCATTGCGCCAGATCGGGGCGCCGTCGAGGGTGACCGATCCGGTGGAGGGGGCCAGGAAGCCGCCCATCATGTTGATCAGGGTGGACTTGCCCGCGCCGTTGGGTCCGAGGAGGCCGGTGACCCCGGGGCCGATCGTCATGGTCACGTCGTTGACGGCCACGACGTTCCCGAACCAGCGGGAGACATTGTCGATGGCGATCGTGGTCACAGCCCGACCTTTCGGTAGCGGCGCATCAGCAGGCCGTACGAGCCGGCGGTCAGGCCGAGGAGGACGAGGAGGTAGACGAGACCGGTCCCGGTGGAGGGGCCGTACTCGCCGGGAAAGGCGGAGGTGGCGCCGAGGAACGCGGTCTGCACCCCGTCGACGAGGGTGATCGGCGAGAAGAGGCCGAGCCAGCTGATCGCGTCGGTGCTGCCCTGGTCCCAGGAGATGGCCTGAACGGTGCTCACCGCGCCGTAGGAGATGGTCAGTACGGCGATGACGGCGGCGACACCGAAGCCGCGGCGCGGTGTCATGGCGGCGAGCACCAGGCCGATACCGGCGAAGAGGAGCGAGAGCAGAGCCACGGAGACCAGTCCTTGTGCGAAGCCCTTCGTCTGTTCGGCGAAGTCCAGCTTGGCGAGCAGGGCTCCGACGTACAGGATCAGCAGGGGCATCGCGGTGAGGAAGAAGATCGCGGAGGCCAGGGCGGCGAACTTCGCCGTCACGTAGTCCACCGTCTTGATGGGGCGCGAGAAGTACAGCGAGATCGTCTTGAAGCGCAGATCGCGGGAGACGGCCTGGGGTGCCTGGGCGGCGGTGTAGAGGCCGATCACGGCCTGGAGCATGATCGCGTAACCGGTGTACTCCACGGGGAGCTTGTTCGCCTGGGTGGCGACCGCCACCGCGACGATGATCGCGGCGGGCAGGCACATCACGGCGAGCATCAGCATCGGCCCGACCTTGGACTTCGCCGAGCGGCCGAGGCCGTAGGCGCCGCGCAGGCTCTGCGAGAAGAGTGAGCGGCGGGCGTAGGCGCGGCCCAGGCGGGCGCCCTCGTAATGCCGGTAGCCGATGTTGTGGATGACGTCGGCGCGCTGCTGGGGCACGGTCTCAGGCGGCATCGACGGCACCTCCCTTCCCGTGGGCGCCGGTTCCGTCGGTGCCGGGTGCGTCGGTGCCGGTGCCCCTGGCGGGGGCGTCGGCGGCGGCGGGTTCGTCGTCGGAGCGGAAGATCTCCGCGATGCGGTGGCGGCGCTGCTCCATGCGGACCAGACCGAGGCCGAGTTCGGCGATGGCGTCGCGGACGGTGTCGTAGGTCTCGTCCCCCGCCACGTCGACCAGCAGTACGTGGTCCGAGGCGGGCGCCCCGTCGGCCCCGCGTCCGGCGGGCTGGACGGTGAGCCCCGCGCGGTCGAGCGCGGCGCGCAGCACCCCGGTGCCGTCCGGGTGTTCCGCGGTGTCGGTGACCTCGACCGCGAGGGAGGCGGTGGCCTGGGTGAAGTCGCTGGTGGAGCTGGAGCGGAGCAGCTTGCCGCCGTCGATGACCACCACGTGGTCACAGGTGCGCTCCAGCTCGCCGAGCAGATGTGAGGTGACCAGGACCGAGATGCCGAAGTCGGTGTGCACACGGCGGATGAGGGCGAGCATGTCGTCCCGGCCGACCGGGTCCAGACCGTTGGTCGGCTCGTCCAGCAGCACCAGCCGCGGATCGTGCACCAGCGCCTGGGCCAGCTTGACCCGCTGCTTCATACCCGTCGAATAGCCGCCGATGGGCCGGTACCGCTCCTCGTACAGGCCCACATGGCGCAGGGTGTCGGCGGTGCGCTCACGGGCGGCGGACGGTGGCAGCCCGGACATGCGCGCCATGTGGACGACGAACTCGGTGGCCGAGACATCGGGCGGCAGACAGTCGTGCTCGGGCATGTAGCCGACGCTCTCGCGGATGGCGCTGCCGTCCTTGGCCACGTCGAGGCCGAGCACGGTGGCGCGGCCCTCGGTGGCGGGGGAGAGACCGAGCAGGATCTTGATCAGGGTTGACTTACCGGCACCGTTGGCACCCACCAGGCCGGTGACGCCCGGTGTGATGTCGACGGTGAGCCGGTCGAGGGCGGTGACCCTGGGGAACCGCTTGCTCAGGCTTTCGGTGGCGATCACAGTCACGTGTTCGACCGTAGTGGGCCGAGCCACATCCGGCGTCAGTCCTGATGGCTGGATTTACGTAGTCCTCGGGTCGGAGGCGCCCGTAGGGGAACGGCACCCCCAGGAGGGGGTTACCCGTGGTATCCACAGGAGGAGGAGGCCCTCTTGACGGCGATTTCGAACGCCGCGCATGGTCGTCCTGGGCACGGTTCGCCGGGTTCATGCGTGGAAGACGCCGTGAAGACGCCGTCTCCTGCGGGGACGACGCCGGATTCATGCGCGGAAGCCGATTCCCGCGCGGAAGGGGAGGACAGCGTGAGGGACGGGATCGCGGGAGCGGCCGAGCGCACGATCCGTACGGGAGGGGTGGAGCTGTGCGTCGCCGAGCTCGGTGATCCGGCGCGGCCCACCGTGGTGCTGCTGCACGGCTATCCGGACAGCAAGGAGGTGTGGTCGGAGGTCGCCACCCGCCTCGCCTCGGGCGGATCGGGCTTCCATGTCGTGCTGTACGACGTGCGCGGCTGCGGCCGCTCCACCGCCCCGGAGCCGCTGCGCGGCGGCTTCACCCTGGAGAAGCTCACCGATGACTTCCTGGCCGTGGCGGACGCGGTCTCGCCGGACCGGCCGGTCCATCTGGTGGGCCACGACTGGGGCTCGGTGCAGGGCTGGGAGTTCGTCACGGTCCCGCGCGCCCAGGGGCGGATCGCCTCGTTCACCTCGCTGTCCGGCCCCGGCCTGGACCACTTCGGTCACTGGATCAGGAAGCGGATGACCCGGCCCACCCCGCGCCGCGTCGCCCAGTTGCTGGGCCAGTCCGCCCGCTCCTGGTACGTGGGCGCGCTGCACACCCCGAGGCTGCCGGAGGCGCTGTGGCGCGGTCCGCTCGGCCGGTCCTGGCCGGGCGTCCTGGAGCGGCTGGAGCGGGTGCCGAGCGAGAGCTATCCGACCGCCTCGCTGCCCGGTGACGCGGCGCACGGCGCCTGGCTCTACCGGGACAACGTGCGCGAGCGGCTGCTGCGCCCCCGGGAGGACGCCCATGCCCACGCCCCGGTCCAGCTGATCGTCCCGACCCGGGACCCCTTCCTCTCCCAGCGGCTCTACGACGATCTGGAGGGCTGGGTGCCGGACCTGACCCGGCGCACCCTCGCCGCCCGCCACTTCATGCCGCGCTCCCGGCCCGATCAGCTCTCCGCGTGGATCACCGAGTTCATCACCTCCGTGACGGAGGGCGCCCCGCGCCCGGGTTCTGCCTCACCCGGTCCGTACGCCCAGCGGTTCGGCGGCCAACTGGTGCTGGTCACGGGCGCTGCCGGGGCCGTCGGCCGGGCCACCTGCGTCGCGTTCGCCGAGGCGGGCGCCCGGGTGATCGCCGTGGACCAGGACGCGGAGGCCGCGGCGCACATCGCCTCGCTGGCGCGCTCGGCCGGGGCGCCGCACGCCTGGGCCGAGGCGGTGGACATCGCGGACGAGCGGGCCGTGGAGAAGCTGGCCCACAAGGTCTCCGCCGAGTACGGCGTGGTGGACGTGCTGGTCAACAGCGCCGAGGAGGGGCTGTCCGGCTCCTTCCTGGGCACCTCGGCGGACGCCTGGCGCCGGGTGCTGGACACCAATCTCTGGGGCGTGGTCCACAGCTGCCGGGCCTTCGGCGGTCAGATGGCCGACCGCGGCCAGGGCGGCCACATCGTCAACACCGCTTCGGCCGCCGCCTTCCGGCCGTCCCGGTCGCTGGCCGCGTACGGCGCCTCCCAGGCCGCCGTGGTGCGGCTGAGCGAATCGCTCCGCGCCGAGCTCGCGGACCGGGACATCGGCGTCTCGGTGATCTGTCCCGGTTACGCCCGCACCCGGGACGACCGGCCCACCCGGCGGCTGGCCCCCCGGGCCTATCCGCCGGAGAAGGTCGCGGACGCGATCCTGCGCGCCGTGCTGCGCGACGCGGCGGTGGTGCCGGTGACCCCGGAGGCGAAGGCCGCGGCCGTGCTGTCCCGGGTCGCCCCCGTGGCGCTGCGCGCAGCCGCCCGGCTGGGGCGCCGCCCCAGGTGAGGCCAGGAGGCGGTGCGGGGGCGGCGCCGGTCCGGGCCTACAGGCCCGGCGCGCCCCACACCGGGAACCAGCGGCCCAGGTCCTCCTCGATCGTCAGATCGTCCCCGAGCATCGCCCGCACCTGGAGTTCAAGTCCGTTGTCGCGCTTCTCGGCTCCGCCCGGCAGCGGTGCGAAGGGGTAGAAGGTGCCGCGTTTGTAGAGGTAGACCAGCGCCAGCGACCGGCCGTCGGAGGCGTTCCGGAACCCCAGCAGCGAGCACAGCAGCTGAGGGCCGAACCCCCCGTCCTGGAGCAGGGTGTTGACCGCGTGCAGATCGTTCACCAGGGCGGCCGTATCGTCCGGCGGCTGCCGCGCCAGCAGCCAGGTGTAGCCGTACGTGTCCCGGCTGAACTCCACCGGCACCCCGTCCCGTCCGGCCCCCGTGTCCGCGTCGAGCAGCTCCCCCACATCCTGCCGGAGCCGGGCGAAGGCCCCGCCCTCCACGCTCGCGAAGCACACCGACCCCAGACCGGTGGGGGTGAACCCCGCTCCCGCCTCCAGGGTGACCGCCGCCCCCGGCAACCCGAAGAGCCGGTCGAGGTCGGGGCGTACGGGCTTGCTGCGGCCGAGCACGGCGTCCCAGAACCCCACGCCGCTCAGCCCCTTCCCGCCTGGCCGAGCTGTGCCGAGATCCGGCCGAGCTGGTCCAGCCGCTGCTCCAGCGTCGGATGCGAGGAGAGCAGCCGGCTCATGCTCCGGCCGGAGAGCGCCGGGGCGAACCAGAACGCGTTGTACGGCTCGGCCTTGCGCAGATCGCGGGTGGGGATCCGGGCCATCTGCCCGGTCACCTTGGTCAGGGCGGCGGCGAGCGCCGAGGGCCGCCCGGTCAGCAGGGCGGCGGCCCGGTCGGCGCTCAGCTCGCGGTAGCGGGACAGCAGCCGGGTCAGCAGAAAGCTGATCGCGTAGACCACGGCGCTGACCAGCGGGATCAGCAGGACCGCGATCGCGGTGTTGTTGTCGCGGCTGCCGCCGCGGGTCAGCCCGCCCCACAGCGCGACCCGGGTCATCATCCCGGCCAGCACCCCGAGGAAGGAGGCGATGGTCATGACCGCCACATCGCGGTGCGCGACATGCGACAGCTCATGGGCGAGCACCCCCTCCAGCTCATCCGGCTCCAGCCGCCGCAGCAGACCGGTCGTCGCACA
The DNA here is from genome assembly GCF_056431485.1 of Streptomyces sp. NPDC045899. Classification (NCBI taxonomy): domain Bacteria; kingdom Bacillati; phylum Actinomycetota; class Actinomycetes; order Kitasatosporales; family Streptomycetaceae; genus Streptomyces; species Streptomyces sp. NPDC045899. The sequence goes on along the minus strand of NZ_JBWKKP010000013.1, from coordinate 50,043 downwards.
CACCAGGGCGTTGCGCTGGTTGCGTCCGGTGGCGAAGGCGTTGGGCACATCGGTGTCGGCGATGGCCACACGCGGTTTGGGCATATCGGCGAGGGCGCACAGCCGGTCCACGGCACCGTGCAGCTCGGGCGCCTGCTCCGCGGTGACCTCCTTCGCGCCCATGCTGTAGGCCGCGATCCGGTCGCTGAACCAGAACTGCGCCACGAACAGTCCGCCCGCGATGATCAGGATCAGTGGCCAGGCGCCCCGCACCAGCGCCAGCAGTACGCCGACGAAGACCACGTAGAGCAGACCGATGAAGAACATCGTGGTCACCATGCGGGCGGTCAGCCCCCGGTCCGGGGCGTATCGGGTACGCGCCATGGATGCCTCCACGGGACTACGGCAGCGAAAGCCTCTATACCCGATTCTGCCCCTTATGTCGGCCTTCACCGCCTGTGCGGGTCCTGACCGCCCCGGAGCCCCTTGGCGAGGGGCGCGAGGCGGCGCGAGGCGGCGGCTCAGCCGGTGCCGAGCTGCGCGGCACCCTCCGTGGCGATCCGCTCGAAGACCCGCTGGTACGCCGCGAAGATCGAGTCCGGGATCGGCCAGTGCACCACGATCTCGTCGAAGCCCAGCGCCGCATGCTGCCCGGCGAAGTCGACGAAGGCGTCCACCGAGGCCAGCGGACCGGCGCCGTCCGGGGTGAACCCGGTGAGCAGGATCTTCCGGAGCTCGCCCGCGTCCCGTCCGGCCTCCGCGCACGCCTTGCCCAGCGCCTCGACCTGGCGGGCGATGGCCTCCACCGAATCGGCCGCGGTACCGGTGGCGGACACCTTCGGATCCCCCGTGGTCACCCACGCCTGGCCGTGGCGCGCGGCCAGCCGCAGCCCGCGCGGACCGGTCGCGGCCACCGCGAACGGCAGCCGGGGCCGCTGCACACAGCCCGGGATGTTGCGCGCCTCCAGCGCGCTGTAGTGCTTCCCCTCGTACGTCACCGCGTCCTGGGTCAGCAGCCGGTCCAGCAGCTCCACGAACTCACCGAAGCGGTCCGCGCGCTCCCGCGGGGTCCACGCCTCCTCATCGGCGCGGCGCAGCGCCGTCGCGTCGAAGCCGGAGCCGCCCGCCCCGATCCCGAGCGTGATCCGGCCGCCGGAGACGTCGTCCAGCGTGATCAGCTCCTTGGCGAGCGTCACCGGGTGCCGGAAGTTGGGCGAGGTCACCAGCGTGCCGAGGCGCAGCCGCGAGGTGGCCGCCGCGGCGGCGGTCAGCGTGGGCACCGCGCCGAACCAGGGGCCGTCGCGGAACGGCACCCGCCAGGACAGGTGGTCATAGGTGTACGCGCCGTGGAAGCCCAGCTCCTCGGCGCGCCGCCACAGCTCCCGGCCGCCCTCGGACCAGCGCTGGACGGGAAGGATCACGGTGCTCAGTCGCATACGGACGAGCCTAAGCGGTTCCGCGGACAGCTCCGCACGCCGACGACCGGCGGCCGGGACCGGTGGGCCGCGGCTCGCGACCGGCGGCCGGGGAGGACGGGCGTAGGGCCCGCACCACCGGGCATACGTACGCACCCGAGCCCCTTCGCACACCGATGAGCGGCATATGCGGGAGGATGGTTGCCGTGACTCCAGCAACCGAGCGGCCCGGGAATCCGGCCACAGACCGTTCCGGCACCGGCTCACCCCGGCCCCGGCTGATCGCCACCGACCTCGACGGCACCTTGCTGCACGACGACAAGACGGTCTCCGACCGCACCGTCGAGGCACTCGCCGCCGCCGAGCGGGCGGGCATCGAGGTCTTCTTCGTGACCGGCCGCCCGGCCCGCTGGATGGATGTCGTCAGCGCCCATGTGCACGGCCACGGCCTGGCGATCTGCGCCAACGGCGCCGCCGTGGTCGATCTGCACCAGGGCGGCAAGCTGATCAAGGTCCGCCCGCTGGACCCGGACGCGGCGCTCTCCGCCGTCATGGCGCTGCGGGCGGCGGCCCCGGGCACCTCGTTCGCCGTGGAGCGGACCGAAGGCATCTTCTACGAGCCCGAGTACCCGCCCTTCCACCTCGACCCGGGGGCGGTCCACGCCTCCGCCGAGAAGCTGCTCGACGACGGCTTCGCCCACGCCGACCAGCCGATCATCAAGCTGCTCGCCCACCACCCGGAGCTGGCCCCGGACGCCTTCCTCACACTCGGCCGCTCCGCCGCGGGCGAGCACGGTTCCTTCACCCGCTCCAGCCCGACCGCCCTGCTGGAGATCAGCGGTCCCGGCGTCAGCAAGGCCAGCACCCTGGAGCAGTGCTGCGCCGAGCGCGGCATCACCGCCGAGGAGGTCGTGGCCTTCGGCGACATGCCCAACGACCTGGAGATGCTGAGCTGGGCGGGCACCTCGTACGCGATGGCCAACGCCCACCCGGACGTACTGGCCGCGACCACCCACCACACCGCCGCCAACACCGAGGACGGCGTCGCCGCCATCATCGAGCGGATCCTCGCGGGCTAGGCGCTGTCCTGCCGGAACGTTTCGGGAACCACCCGCCTCCCGCCCTCACACGACCGCCCCCCGGTCCGAGAGGGCCGGGGGGCGGTCAGCCGGACCGGATGATCCGTCGGGATCACCAGTAGATGACCGTGTAACCGTCGCCGCCCTCTTCCCCGGCGGGACCGTTGGAGCCGGGGGTGCCGCCGCCCGGGCCGCCGGCGCTGCCGTCGCCGCCCTCGGCGGTGTCATCGGTGGGCAGCTCGACGATGCCGTCGGCCGAGTCACCGCCCTCACCGCCCTGAGCGCCGTCCTCGCCGTCCTCACCGGTGCGGTTCACCGCGGAGGGGCTGTCGCACGAACCCGTGCCACCGTCACCGCCGGTGCCCGGGATACCCGGGGCGGCGCCACCGCCGCCACCGCCGGTGCCGCCCGTGCCGCCCGTGGCGGCGAGCAGGATGTCACCGCCGTCGTCGGTCACGGAGGTGGCCGACCCGGTCCCACCGGTGCCACCGCTCCCACCGGCGTTGCCGCCCGCGGGACCACCCGGCCCGGCGGTACCGGCGGTACCGCCTTCGCCGAGGTCCACGCTGTAGGACTGTCCGGGCGTGACATTGAGGACGCACCAGGTGAAGCCACCGGCTCCGCCGCCGCCACCGGTGCCGCCGGTGCCGGTCAGCGTGGCGCTGGCACCGCCGCCGCCACCGCCGCCACCGCCGCCCGCGCCCCATGCCTGGACGTGGACCGAGGTGACGCCGGGGGGAGCGATGAACGTCCCGTCCTCGGTGAACTCCTGAACACCGCTGACATCGGCCGGCGGCCTCGGGGGCTTGGGATGACCGCCGCCGCGCGCACCGTCATCGGCCTGCGCGGCGGGCGCCAGGGTCAGGCCGGAGGCGGCGAGCACCGCGGCGGCAGTGGCGAAGAGGACCCGACGACAGGTCCGGGAACGCTGGGGAGTTGAGCTCTGACTCTTCACGTGATGGCTTCCTTCCCCGTGCCGGCCCGGCGGCGCTCGGCGCCGCCCGCTGTCACGGAGTGGGTTGGGATACGTGAGGGCCGGACGGCCCGCGAGCCTCATCCCACCGTCGGCCGGGGGACACCGCACTCCGGAGAAGCGCGGCTTGCGCCTGACAGGTGAGGGTTTCCACTGGCCGGGCTACCCGGCCGTGTCCTACCCGCATCTCCGGCTACAGCGGGACCTCCCACACCACCGACGTGCCACCGCCGTCCGCGCCGAGCCCCGGCCCCACCCGGCTCGCACCGCCCAACGACTCGGCCCGGCGCGCCAAGTTGGCCAGACCGCTGCGCCGTCCGCCCGCCGGAGTACCCACCCCGTCGTCCGCGACCGTCAGCCGTACCCCGGCCCGCCCCCGCGCGAGCCGCGCGGTCGCGTCCACGACCACCTCGACACGCCCCGCGCGGGCGTGCCGGACGACATTGGACAGCGCTTCGCGCAGCGCCGCGATCAGATTCGCCCCGGCCGGTTCGCCGACCCGCGTATCGACCGCTCCCACGAAACCCAGCGACGGCTGGAACCCCAGCGGCACCGCGGCCGCCCCCACCTCCCGCAGGACCCGGGCGCGCAGCCCGGCGGGCGGCTGCGACGGGTTCTGACGCAGTGTGAAGATCGCCGTCCGCACTTCCTGGATGGCCGCGCCCAACTCCTCCACGGCCCGCTCGATCTGCTCCCGCACCTCCGGCGCGGCCGACCGGCGCTGGACGCTCTCCAGCGTCATCCCGGTCGCGAACAGCCGCTGGATGACGAGATCGTGCAGATCCCGCGCGATCCGGTCGCGCTCCTCCAGTACCGCGACCCGCTCGCGGTCGCGCTGCGCCTCGGCCAGCACCAGCGCCACCGCGGCCTGTGCCGCGAACTGAACGGCGAGCGTGCGCTCCGCGGCCGTGAACGCGGGCGCGCCGGGCGCGCGTGGCGTGGCCAGCACCCCCAGCACCCGGTCACCACCGCTCAGCGGCAGCATCATGGCCGGTCCGTACCGGCCGAGCACCCCGGTGATCAGCCGGGGACGGGATGACGGGTCGTCGAGGAACACCGGCTTCCCGGCCAGCAGCCGCGGTACGGCCGGGGCGCGGGCCGGGAGGACGGTGCCGAGCAGTGCCGACGGATCGTCGGCGTCCGCCGCCACGATCCGCAGCCCCCCGGACGCCTCGGGCAGCAGCACCACCCCCGCCGCCGACCGGGCGAGCTGACGGGCCTTCTCCGCGACGACGGCCAACGCGTTCTCGGCATCGCCGGAGAGCAGGGAGTGGGTGACCGCCACCGAGCCCTCGATCCACCGCTCGCGCTGCCGGGTGGCTTCATGGAACCGGGTGTTGCCGATCGCGATCCCGGCCTCGGTCGCCAGCACCTTGACCATGTGCAGATCGGAGACGGTGAACTCGCCACCGCCCCGCTTCTCGGCGAGGCACAGATGACCGAAGGTCTCCTCCCCGACCCGGATCGGCACCCCGATGAACGCGTGCGGCAGCGGGTGGTCCAGCAGGAAACCGGCCGGATGCGCCCCCGGCGGCAGCCCCGCGAACAGCGCCCCGCACCGCTCCCGGTCCGCCTCGGTGGCGCCGTAGCTGACCACTCCGGCCAGCCCCTGGCCCGCGGCGTCGTTCACCCCGATCACGGCGCAGCGCGCCGCCGCCAGCTCGGCGGCGGTCTCCGCGATCCGGTCCAGTACGGTGCGCAGCTCCAGCCCGGTACCGATGGAGCGCATCGCCTCCAGCAGCCGGGGCAGCCGCGCGGTCAGCTCGGTGGACAGGCCCCGGAGCCCGCGGGTCGCCTCCGCGGCGACCTCCAGGGGGTCCGGAGTGGGGGCTGCGGCCACCATGCATCGAGCGTAATGAATGCCGCCCGGCCCTGCCGCCGGACGGCAGGGCCGGGCGGACGGCCCACGGCGGAAGGCGGGCGCGCAGACCCGTCGGCGCGACGGTCCCCCGGGGCGCGGGCGCCGAAGGCGGGCGCACAGTCGTCGGGGCGACGGTCCCCCAGAGGACGGGCGGCATCCGCCCCGGGAAACGGGCTCGCGCCGCCCGCGCGCGCACCCCCGGCCCGCCACAGGACCACGGCCGAAGCCACACGCACAGGCCTTACGGCGGCACGACGGTCGTCCAGAGCGCCGGGGGGCATCCGCCCCGGGAAACGGGCTCGCGCCGCCCGCGGCGCGCACCCCTGCCCCGCCACAGGGCGGCGGTCGGCGCCCTGTGGCGGGCCCGTCGGCGCGACGGTCGCCCAGAGCGTGGGCGGCATTCGGCCCCGGGGCACGGACCGCGCGTCCGCCGCGTGGCCCCGGGCACGGGTGCCGACCCCCGCCCGGGGCCACGCCCCGCGCCCGAGGGCGAGCGCGGACGCGGGTCAGACGGCGGTGGGTACCGGGATCCGCCGCGCCCTCGCTTCCGTGCCCGCCGCGAGGCGGGCCTCCGCGGCTTCGCGGGCCAGCAGACGGCGGAAGGGGCCGTCGGCGGCCGCCAGCTCACGCGGGGTGCCGCGCTGTACGGCCCGGCCGCCGTCCAGCACGATCACCTCGTCGACCGCCTCCAGACCGGTCAGCCGGTGCGTGATCAGCACCGTCGTCCGGCCGTGGGTCGCGGAGAGGAGATCGGTGGTCAGGGCGTCGGCCGTCGGCAGGTCCAGGTGCTCCGCGGGCTCGTCCAGCACCAGGACCGGGAAGTCCGCCAGCAGCGCACGGGCCAGGGCGAGCCGCTGCCGCTGACCGCCGGAGAGCCGGGCTCCCAGTTCACCGGCCATCGTGTCCAGGCCGTCCGGCAGTCCGTCCACCCAGTCCAGCAGCCGGGCCGCGGCCAGCGCGGCACGCAGCGCGTCGTCGTCCGCGCCGGGGCGGGCCAGGCGCAGGTTCTCCCGCAGCGAGCTGTCGAAGACGTGCGCGTCCTGGGCGCAGAGTCCGACCAGCCGCCGTACCTCGTCCCCGTCCAGGGCCGTCGCGTCCCGTCCCGCCAGGGTGTACGTACCGGGTCCGGCGTCCAGGAACCGCAGCAGCACCTGGGCCAGCGTGGTCTTGCCGGCGCCGGACGGGCCGACGACGGCGATCCGGCGGCCCGGGGTCAGCTCCAGGTCGAAACCGTCCAGCGCGGGCGTCCGCCGCCCCGGGTGGTACGCGGTGACCCCGCGCAGCACCAGCGGGAAGGGCGCGTCCGGCGCCCCCTGCCGGACCGTCGCCTCCGGCTCGCGCACCGGCGGCCGGGCGTCCATCACCTCGTACACCCGCTCCGCGGCCCGCCGCGTCCGCTGCCGGTGCCGCACCGCGAGCGGCAGCCCGGCGACCGCCTCGAACGCGGCGAGCGGAATGAGGACGACAGTGGCCAGCCACACCCCCTGGATCCGTCCGTCCGCCACGGCGCCCACTCCCGCCCACGCCGCGGCGGCGACGGTCAGTCCGCAGGCCAGCGCCGAGAGCCCGGCACCCACACCCGTGGCGGCGGCACCGCGCCGGGCGATCCGGGTCAGTACCCCGTCGGTCCCGCGCACCGCGTCCAGACGGCGCGGCAGCGCGCCCGCGACCGTCAACTCCGCGGTTCCGGAGAGCAGATCCACGACCTCGGCGGACAGCGCGCCGCGCACCGGCGCCAGCCGCCGTTCCGACCGCCGCGCGAACGCCCCGGAGACCAGGGGCACTCCGGCCCCGGCCACCAGCAGCCCGGCGGCCAGGACCGCCCCGGCCTCGGGCAGCACCCACGCGGTGAACCCGACGGATGCCACGGCGACCGTCACGGCGGTGGCCACGGGCAGCAGCCAGCGCAGGAAGTAGTCCTGCACGGCGTCCACATCGGCCACCAGCCGGGAGAGCAGATCGCCGCGCCGCGCCCGGCCGAGCCCGGCGGGTGCCAGCCGTTCCAGCCGGCGGTAGACGGCGACCCGCAGATCGGCCAGTACGCGCAGCGCGGCGTCGTGTGAGACCAGGCGCTCGGCGTAGCGGAGGACGGCCCGGGCGATCCCGAACGTCCGGGTCGCGGTGACCGCCACCATCAGATAGAGCACGGGCGGCTGCTGCGCGGCCCGTGAGATCAGCCAGCCGGAGACGGCCATCAGGCCCACGGCGCTGGCCGGCGCCAGACCGCCCAGCAGCAGCGCGAGCGCGAACCTCCCGCGCGATCCGCGCGCGGCCGCCCGCACCCGGGCCAGCGCGCCGGATACGACGGCGGCCCCCGTCGCCGCGTCGTCCGCCATCCCATGCGCCTCGTCACGCGGAGACCCGGCCGCCCATGCGGCGGGTACGGCTGCCGCGGCGCCGTCGGCGTCCGGTCCGGCCGGCGCGAGCGTGTCGCCCGTACCGGACCCGCGCTCGTCCTCCACCAGGCCCATGTCATGCGCCGCCGCACCCCCACCGGCCCCGGACTCATCGGACGTCCGCTCCCCGCCCGGCAGGCTCAGCACACGGTCGGCCAGCGGCAGCAGGGCCGGGCGGTGGACCACCATCAGGACCGTGCGGCCGGCCGCCAGGCGGCGGACCGCCGCCACGACCGCCGCTTCGGTCTCACCGTCGAGATTGGCCGTCGGCTCGTCCAGCAGCAACACCGGCCGGTCGGCGAGGAAGGCGCGCGCCAGCGCGATGCGCTGGCGCTGCCCCGCGGACAGGCCGGAGCCCAGTTCACCGAGGCGGGTCGCGGGCCCCTCCGGGAGCGCGGTGACGAAGTCGAGCGCGCCCGCGTCCCGCAAGGCGGCCCGTACGGCCGCGTCATCGGCGTCCGGCCGGGCCAGCCGGACGTTCTCGGCGATCGTCCCGGCGAAGAGGTACGGCCGCTGGGGCACCCAGGCGATCTGCCGCCGCCAGCTCTCGGGGTCGAGTGACTTCAGGTCCTGCCCCCCGAGCAGGATCCGGCCCGCGGACGGCTCCGCGAAACCGAGCACGGCGTTCAGCAGGGTGGACTTCCCCGCGCCGCTGGGGCCGACGACGGCGACCGTCTCCCCGGGCCGCAGCTCGAACGACGTCGTGGCCAGGGACGGTTCACCGCGTCCGGGGTGGCGGACGACCAGTCCGTCGACGGTGAGCGCGGCCTCCCGGGCGTCGGGGGCGCTCGTCCGCCCCGCGGCCGACGGTTCACGCTCCAGCACCGCGAACACCTCGTCCGCCGCCGACAGTCCCTCGGCGGCGGCGTGGTACTGCGCACCGACCTGCCGGAGCGGCAGATACGCCTCGGGTGCCAGCACCAGCACCACCAGCCCGGTGTACAGCTCCATCTCGCCGTGGACCAGCCGCATTCCGATGCCCACCGCGACCAGCGCGACCGAGACCGTCGAGAGCAGTTCCAGCGCGAAGGAGGAGAGGAAGGCCAGTCGCAGGGTCTTCAGGGTGGTCCGCCGGTAGTCGGCCGTGATCGCGCGGATCGACTCGGCCTGGGCCTTGGCCCGCCCGAAGACCTTGAGCGTCGGCAGTCCGGCGACCACATCGAGGAAATGCCCGGAAAGCCGGGACAGCAGCCGCCACTGACGGTCCATCCGCCCTTGGGTGGCCCAGCCGATCAGCATCATGAACAGCGGGATCAGCGGCAGGGTCACCATGATGACCAGGGCGGAGATCCAGTCGGCGGTGACGATGCGGGCGAGCACCGCCACCGGCACCACCACCGCGAGACCCAACTGCGGCAGATAGCGCGCGAAGTAGTCGTCGAGCGCGTCGATCCCCCGGGTGGCCAGGGTGGTGAGCTCACCGGTCCGCCGTGAGTCCAGCCAGCCCGGCCCCAGCCGGACCGCCCGTTCCAGCAGCCGCACCCGCAGCTCCGACTTGACCGCGGCGCTCGCCCGGTGGGCGGTCAGCTCGGTCAGCCAGGAGACGGCCGCCCGGCCGACGGCGACCACGGCCAGCAGGATCAGCGGGCGGGTCAGCGCGTCCACGCCCGCACCGCGCTGGAAGGCACCGACCACCACCTCGGCGATCAGCATCGCCTGCGCGATGACCAGACCCGCTCCGGCCAGGCCCAGCGCCACCGAGGCGGCGAGGAAGAACCGGGTGGCCCGTGCGTACCGCAGCAGCCGGGGGTCGATTGGTTTCACGTGAAACACACCCTCCCGCGAGACTCAGTGAGCGCTCGGCTCGGGGATGTGCTGGGTTCCGATCCGCTTGCGGAACACCCAGTACGTCCACGCCTGGTAGGCCATGATCAGCGGCGCCATGATGACCGCGACCCACGTCATGATCTTCAGCGTGTAGGGGCTGGAGGCCGCGTTGGCCGCCGTCAGGCTCCACCGCGGATCGAGCGAGGACGGCATGACGTCCGGGAAGAGCGCGAGGAAGAGCATGGCCACCGCCGCCGCCACGGTCACCCCGGACAGGGCGAACGCCCAGCCCTCCCGCCCGCGCCGGTTCATCACCAGTGCCACGGCCAGGGCCAGAACGGCGATCACCACGGCCACCAGACTGCGCCCGTCACCGCTGTGGGCCTGGGTCCAGACCAGGAACGGCAGGGCGACCGCGACGGTGGCCAGGCCGAGCACACCCGCCAGGCGCCGCGCCCTGGTCCGGATGTCACCGGTCGTCTTGAGCGCGGCGAAGACGGCGCCGTGGAAGGTGAAGAGCACCAGGGTCACCACACCGCCGAGCACGGCGTACGGGGAGACCAGGTCCATCAGCCCGCCGGCGTAGTTCTTGTCCGAGCCGATCGGCACCCCGCGCACCAGATTGGCGAAGAGGGCGCCCCAGAGGAACGCGGGCAGCAGCGAGCACCAGAAGATCGCGTTCTCCCAGTTGCGCTGCCAGCGCTCCCCGGGCCGCTTGTGCCGGTACTCGAAGGCCACGCCGCGCAGGATCAGACAGACCAGGACGGCCAGCAGCGGCAGGTAGAACCCGCTGAAGAGCGTGGCGTACCAGTCGGGGAAGGCGGCGAAGGTCGCCCCGGCCGCGGTGATCAGCCACACCTCGTTGCCGTCCCACACCGGGCCGATGGTGTTGATCAGCACCCGGCGTTCGGTGCGGTCGCGCGCCAGCAGCTTGGTCAGCACACCGATGCCGAAGTCGAAGCCCTCGAGGAAGAAGTAGCCCGTCCAGAGGAAGGCGATCAGCACAAACCAGATGTCGTGCAGGTCCGGTGACATGGCTCTCTCAGCTCTCTTCCACTCGTCTCTTCCGCGCGGTCCGTCAGTACGCGAAGGTCAGCGGCTTGTCGGCGTCCGCGTCGGCCTCGGCGGCCCCGCCGCCCGGGCCGCCGGAGGGCAGCCGCAGCCTGGGGTCCTTCGCGGGCGGCTTCTCGTCGGTGTCCGGTCCGGCCTTGGCGTACTTGGCCAGCAGCCGTATCTCGACCACCGCGAGCACCCCGTAGAGGAGGGTGAAGACGCCCAGTGAGATCAGCACCTCGGTCTGGCCGACCCCGGGGGAGACCGCGTCGGAGGTCTTCATCAGGCCGTAGACCACCCAGGGCTGGCGGCCCATCTCGGTGAAGATCCAGCCGAAGGAGTTGGCGATCAGCGGGAAGCCCATGGTGAGGATGCCGATCCGCCAGGACCAGGTGGTGAACAGCGGGCTCATCTCGCGCTTCTTGGTGAGCATCAGCCGCGGCACCTCGTACTCACCGGTGCGGAACGCGGGGTCCAGCCATCGCTTGCGGCGGGTCGTCCACAGTCCGATCAGTCCGGCGGCGAACGAGGTCATGCCGAAGCCGATCATCAGCCGGAATCCCCAGAAGGTCATGAAGATGCTGGGGATGTAGTCCTCGGGCTCACCGCCGTAGGCGGCGGCCTCCTGGCGGGCGATGTCGTTGATCCCGGGCACCGCGTCGGTGAAGTTGCTGTGCGAGAGGAAGGAGAGCAGTCCGGGCACCTCCAGCTCCACGCTGTTGTGGCCCTCACCGACATCGCCGACGGCGAAGACCGAGAAGGGGGCGGGCGCCTGGGTCTCCCACAGCGCCTCGGCCGCCGCCATCTTCATCGGCTGCTGCTCGAACATCACCTTGCCGAGCTGGTCACCGCTGATCGCCGTACCGAGCCCCGCGATGACGGCGATCACCAGACCCACCCGCAGCGAGCTGCGCATGGCGCCGATCTGCTGGGTGCGCTTCTCGCTCAGCCGCTCACCGCGCAGCGTGGCGCGCTTGGCCCGCCACAGGTGGAAGGAGGCGATACCGATCACGAAGGCGCCGCCGGTGAGGAAGGCCGCGGTGAGCGTGTGGAAGACCACGACCAGGGTGGTGTTCTGGGTGAGCACCGCCCAGATGTCGGTGAGCTGCGCCTTCCCGGTGGCCTTGTCGATCGTGTAGCCGATGGGGTGCTGCATCCAGGAGTTGGCGGCCAGGATGAAGTACGAGGACAGCACGGTGCCGAGCGAGACGATCCAGATACAGGCGCAGTGGATCTTCTTGGGCAGCTTGTCCCAGCCGAAGATCCACAATCCGATGAAGGTGGACTCGAAGAAGAAGGCGAGCAGCGCCTCCATCGCCAGCGGGGCGCCGAAGACATCACCGACGAAGCGCGAGTAGTCGGACCAGTTCATACCGAACTGGAACTCCTGCACGATGCCGGTCACGACGCCCATCGCGATGTTGATCAGGAAGAGCTTGCCCCAGAACTTGGTGGCGTGGAAGTACTTCTCCTTGCCCGTGCGGACCCAGGCGGTTTCCAGACCGGCGGTGATCGCGGCGAGAGAGATCGTCAGCGGGACGAAGAGGAAGTGGTAGACGGTGGTGATTCCGAACTGCCATCGCGCTAGCGACTCCGGCGCCAGAGCCAGATTCACGGATCTCTCCTTACGGTCTTGCCTGCGCCCCCGGGGGAGCTTGTGAACGTATTCACATTCACAAGCCATCATCGCACATGCCTTCGCCCCCTCCCACCTGGGGGTGGTAGGGGGCGAAGGGGGTACGTAGGGATATCCTTTGCGCTTCGGTCAGGGGCCGGTGAACCCCTTGACAGCGCCGGGTCCGGGCGCCCGGACCGCCGGGTTCAGAGCTCCTTGCGGAACCGCTCGGCGACCGTCAGGAAGAGGTCGTTGGCCTCCCGCTCACCGATGGTCGCGCGCATCCCCTCACCCGGGAACGGCCGCACCACCACACCCGCCGCCTCGCACGCCGCCGCGAAGTCGGCCGTCCGCTCCCCCAGCCGCAGCCACACGAAGTTCGCCTGCGAGTCCGGGACCGTCCAGCCCTGGCCGGTCAGCGCCTCCCGCACCCGGGCGCGCTCCGCCACCAGCGCGTCCACCCGCTCGCGCAGCGCGTCCTCGCTGCGCAGCGAGGCCACCGCCGCGTCCTGGGCGAGCTGGCTGACACCGAAGGGCACGGCCGTCTTGCGCAGGGCCGCGGCGACCGGCTCATGGGCGATGGCGAAGCCCACCCGCAGCCCGGCCAGGCCGTACGCCTTGGAGAAGGTGCGCAGCACACAGACATTGGGCCGGTCCCGGTAGAGCTCGATGCCGTTCGGCACCCGGTCGTCCCGGATGAACTCGATGTACGCCTCGTCCAGCACCACCAGCACATCGGACGGCACCCGGTCCAGGAAGCGCTCCAGCTCGGCCCGGCGCACCACGGTGCTGGTCGGATTGTTGGGGTTACAGACGAAAATCAGCCGTGTGCGATCGGTGATCGCGGCCGCCATCGCCTCCAGATCGTGTTCCTCGGCATCGTTCAGCGGCACCCGCACCGAGGTCGCCCCCGCGATCTGCGTGATGATCGGATATGCCTCGAAGGACCGCCAGGCGTAGATCACCTCGTCACCCGGTCCGGCCGTGGACTGGACCAGCTGCTGGGCCACGCCGACCGAGCCGGTCCCGGTGGCCAGGTGGTCCAGCGGTACGTCGAAGCGGCTCGCCAGCTCGGCCATCAGCCCGGTGCACGCCAGGTCGGGGTAGCGGTTGAAGGAGGCGGCCGCGCCGACCGCGGACTCCAGCACCCCTGCCAGCGGCGGATACGGGTTCTCGTTGGAGGACAGCTTGAAGGCGCGCGGGCCGCCCGCGGCAGCCGGTTTGCCGGGCTTGTACGTCGGAACGTCATCCAGCGCGGCGCGCAGCTTGGGGCTCTTCTCGGTCACCGACAGTCCTCCTCGACCCATCCCGTCGCGTCCCGTGCGCAGCGTCGCGCAGGGCAATACTGCACACCTTATGAGGATTCCCCCGTCCCGCGTACCCGCCGGAGCGGTCCGCGCAGCCGCCGCCCGGGCCGCGTGGTGAACGGGGGGAGCGCCCCGTTTTTGGATGCGCGCCGGTGGCGAGCGCCGTGGCGCGCGTCACCCGTGAAGGTGAGTTGAGACCTCTTCGAGACATGGAGCAATCAGCAGGCGTGGATATGCCAGAGGCGATGAGAAATCCGCCGAATCCCTCAACTGGCTTCACTTCCAAGGGGATTGAGGAAGGCGCTCATGCAGAAACGTGCCTTCCGAATACCGATGGCGAATTCGCGCAGACTCCCCGCGCGCGCCCTACTATCGGCTGGCCATGACAGCAGCAGGGAAGCACCAGGTGAGCCGGTCGACCGGCCGCCGGTTAGGGCGGGCGGGCATCCGGGACGTGGCCGCCGCCGCCGGGGTCTCCATCACGACCGTCTCCGACGCGCTCAACGGCAAGGGCCGGCTCCCGGACGCCACCCGCCGCCATGTCCGCGAAGTCGCCGAGCGGCTGGGCTACCGCCCGTCCGCCGCGGCCCGCACCCTCCGTACCGGAAAGTCCGGCCTGATCGGCCTGACCGTGACCACGTACGGGGATGAACCTTTCACCTTCACCGAGTTCGCCTACTTCGCCGAGATGGCGCGGGCCGCCACCTCCGCCGCGCTCGCCCGCGGCTACGCCCTCGTCATCCTCCCCGCCACCTCCCGTCACGACGTGTGGTCCAACGTCGCGCTCGACGGCACGGTGGTGATCGACCCCTCCGACCACGATCCGGTCGTCACCGAACTGCTCCGCCAGGGCATCCCGGTGGTCAGCGACGGCCGTCCGGCCGGCACCCTCCCGGTCACCGCCTGGGTGGACAACGATCACGAGGCCGCCGTGCTGGGGCTGCTGGACCATCTCTCCGAGGCCGGGGCCCGTCGGATCGGACTGCTCACCGGAACCTCCACCGACACCTACACCCGGCTCTCCACCACCGCCTATCTGGACTGGTGCGAGCGCGTGGGCCAGGACCCGGTCTACGAGGAGTACCCCGCGCACGACCCCTGTGCCGGGGCCGTGGCCGCCGACCGGCTGCTCGCCCGGCCCGACCGCCCCGACGCGGTCTACGGTCTCTTCGACCCCAACGGCACCGATCTGCTCGCCGCCGCCCGCCGCTACGGTCTGCGCGTCCCGGAGGACCTGCTGCTGGTGTGCTGCAGCGAGTCCGCGGTCTACCGGACCACCGAGCCGCCCGTCACGACGCTCTCCCTCAAACCGCGCCGGATCGGCACCGCGGTCGTACAGTTGCTGATCGACGCCATCGAGGGGGTCGACACCGACCAACCGGTGGAGCAGGTCATACCCACGGAATTGATGGTGCGGGCGTCGTCACAGCGCCGCCCGCCCCGTACGACGGTCAGCGCGCCGCGCAGCCGTGCCGGAGGCTGATCTGAGAGCGACTCAAGGATGACCCGAGCAGGACCTGGGGCCGATGGACTTCCCCTACCGGGCCAATCCGGGATAAAAGTCCGCCCGAGCAGGATCGAGTACCGATTGACAGCCCCCTGGTGCGTCACAAGCCCTCACCGTCATTCCTATGATGGGCGGACGACACCGCGGACCGCCGTCGACCAGGCAAGGTCCACAAGGTGGCACGGCGGCGCGATGGTGGAGGGGTCGATGACTCAGGGGGCCGGTCTGGAAGCCACGGCAGGGAACACGGCGGCGACTCCGCACGTGCCCGCGTACGGGGCGTCCACGCCGCCCGGAGCGGTTCCGCCCGCCCCCCTGCCGTCCGTGCCGGGGGGCCAGGTTCCGGTGCCGTCCGGGCCGTCCGCACCGCCGGTGCCCGTGACGCACGGGCGGGTGCCACGCGGTCAGTCACCGGCGCCCGCCCCGGCGCCCGCGCCCGCCTCCCCGGCGCCCGCGCCGTCCGCACCGGAGCCCGCCCCGGCCGCGCCCGCCCAGGCGCCGCCGCCGCGCGAGTACACACCGACCGAGCGGCTGCCCATCATGGGTCCGGGCCACACCCTCCCGGACACCCCGCTGGTCCCCCCGCAGGACCGGCCGACCGTGGCCTTCACCCCGGTGCCCGAGCCCGAGGAGGGGCCGCTCGCCGAGGACGAGGGGCCCGGCCCGCTGTACGTCGTGGGCGACGTCCACGGCTACTACGACGAGCTGCGCGAGGCGCTCGCCGCCGAGGGCCTGATCGACGCCAAGGGCAACTGGTCCGCGGGCAACACCCGCCTGTGGTTCCTGGGCGACTTCACCGACCGGGGCCCGGACGGCATCGGGGTCATCGACCTCGTCATGCAGCTCTCCGCCGAGGCCGCCGCCGCCGGTGGCTACTGCAAGGCGCTGATGGGCAATCACGAACTGCTGCTGCTCGGTGCCAAGCGGTTCGGGGACACCCCCGTCAACTCCGGTGCGGGCACCGCCTCCTTCCAGGCCGCCTGGCTGCTCAACGGCGGCCAGCGCAGCGATATGGAGCGGCTGGAGGACCACCACCTCCAGTGGATGTCCCGGCTGGACGCGATGGCCGAGGAGGACGGCCATCTGCTGGTCCACTCCGACACCACCGCCTATCTGGAGTACGGCGACTCGATCGAGGCGGTCAACGACGCCGTCACCGAGGCGCTCCAGCGCGGTGACGCCGATGAGTGCTGGGACATGTTCCGCAAGTTCACCAAGCGGTTCGCCTTCCGGGACGAGGACTCCGGTCCGCTGGCCGCCCGCGAACTGCTCGACGCCTACGGCGGACAGCGCATCGTCCACGGCCACAGCCCGATTCCGTATCTGCTCGGCGAGGTCGGCTCCGAGGACGACGAGGACGGCGGCGCGCCGGTCGTCGAGGGACCGCATGTCTATGCCGACCAGCTCGCCGTGGCCATGGACGGCGGCGTCACGATGGCCGGGAAACTGCTGGTCGTGCAACTTCCGCTGAGTGAATGAGGGTTCAGCGAGCGCTTACGCGGGAAGATAGAGGGTTTCACCGACGCGGAAGCAATTCGCGAAACTTGCTGTCACCTCGCGCCGGATCGGCTCTACCATCGGCTTATCCGTCGCAGGCTCTCCTCCGTTTCCGCCGGACGGCCCGGTGTACGCCGGGCCACAAGGCCCTACGGAGTATCGGGGGATGCACCATGAAAAGCGCTCCGCACCTGCTGATCGAGGACCGCCCGGAGTTCGAGCGCGTCCTCGACGAGGCGCTGCGTACCGCGGACCTCCATCCGGACCTCACCGGTACCGGGCGGCTCACCGCAGACCAGCTGCGCACGATGGCGCTCGGCGCCTCGGCCGCCATAGCGGCCTGCGCCGCGCCCGAGTACCAGGACTTCGTGGCGGCACGCGCCCGGCTGCGCGAGCCCGCCCCGGCCCGTCCTCTCGCGGGGCTCGCGGACCCGGCGGAGGAGGACGGCGCCACGGGCCTGGCCGGGGCGGTGCAGGATGCCGCGGGGGCGGGGCTGGTGGCCATGCTCGCCGTGCTGGCCCCGGTGCTCGCGGGGACGGCCGCGATCATCTTCCTGCTGGTCGGCTATGTGCTGAGCGTCCTGGACCCCGCACCGTCCATCGCCCACCCCATGGTCACCGCGGGCTGGTTCTTCGCCGCGCTCGCCGCCACGGCCATGCTGATCGCCGCGGTCGGTCTGCTGCTGACCGCGCTGCGCAACGGCTCCAGCGCGATCAGGGGCGGTGCGCGCAGTGAGGGTCTGGAGGAGATGGACCGGGCGCGGGAGGTGTGGCGCCGGGCCCTGATGCAGCGCGGTGTGCTGCCCTTCCTGCGCGAGGCGCTGGCGAATCCGTCGGCTCCGGCCAAGGCGTCCGACGCCTATGTCCCGAGCCGGTCGGAGGCGGTCGGGCGGACCCCGCACCTGGGGTACAGCCGCCCCGGTTTCAGCACGGACGACGAGGGGCCCAAGGCCCGCCCGCGCTACAGCAGTCCGGACTACTCCAGCCCGGACTACGGCGGTCCGGAGCACCAGCCGGACTGACCGAGCGGTCCACCGGTCCCGCCCCGGGCCCGGTGGACCGGAGCTCAGGTCGCGTCCCCGGGCCGGAGCTCAGGTGAGCTCCAGCCCGCCGTCCACCGTGAGCACCTGGCCGGTGAGCCAGGCCGCCCCGGAGTCGGCGAACCGCAGGATCCACCCCGCGACCTCGTCCGGGTCCCCGCGCCGCCCCAGCGGGATACGGGCCTCCTCGTCCGCCGTGATCTGGTCGATCACCGCGAACGGCAGACCGGAGGCGGCCAGCGCCTCGCTCTCGGTCGGACCCGCGGCCACCGCGTTGACCCGGACCCCGTCGGGCGCCAGCTCCAGCGCCCAGCTCCGGGTCAGCGCCTCCAGCGCGGCCTTGGCGGCACCGTAGTGCGCGGCACCGGCGAGCGGACGGTGTCCGAAGGTGCTGGACACATTGACGATCGCGCCCCGCGCCGTGCGCAGCGACGGCAGCGCCGCGCTCACCAGCACACTGGGCGCGACCACGTTGACGTCCAGCAGCCGGACCACCCGGGCCGCGGTGACCTCCGCCAGGGGCATCGCGGCGAACACCCCCGCGTTGTTGACCAGTACGTCCAGTCGGCCCCAGCGCTCCAGCACGGCCCGGACGACCTCCTCGGCGGAGCCGTCCGCGGTGACGTCCGCGGGGTGCGAGGCGATGCCCGGATGGCAGGCCGCGGTCTCGGCCAGTGCCTCCGCCCGCCGCCCGACCCCCAGCACCCGCGCGCCCTCCTCCGCGAACGCGGTCGCGGTGGCCCGTCCGATCCCTGATCCCGCTCCGGTCACGATCGCGACCCGCCCCTCGAGTCGGCCGGCCGTCGCCCCCGGCCCGGTCATGGGTGCCCGGCGGTGCGTGCGGATGTGGACACGGTTCCAGCATGACGCCGCCGCGGCAGAGCGGCCACCCGGCCGCGTTGCCGCCCGAATCCGCCGGGTCTAGGCTCGGATTGACCATAGGCGCGCCTCTATCGATGACATCGACACGAGGGGCAATGGGATGCCTGCGACGAAGAAGATCCTGGTCGTCGTCACCAATGTGGACGAGTACGAGAAGACCGGGATGCGGACGGGGCTGTGGCTGGGCGAGCTGACCCACTTCTGGGACGTCGCCGAGCGGGGCGGTTACGCCATGGACATCGCCAGTCCGTCCGGCGGGAAGGTGCCGATCGACCCCGAGAGCCTGTCCCACGAGGTACTGGGCGAACTGGGCACCGGCAAGCGCTACGCGGACCGGGAGTACATGGATCTCCTCGAGGACACCAAGAGGATCTCCGAGGTGAACCTGGACGACTACGACGCCATCTACCTCACCGGCGGCCACGGGGTGATGTTCGACTTCCCGCAGAGCCAGGACCTGGAGGACCTGATGGCGCGGTTCTACGAGACCGGCCGGGTGGTCTCGACCGTCTGCCACGGCGCGACCGGCCTGCTGAACGTGGTGCTCAGCGACGGACAGCCCCTGGTGCGGGGGAAGCGGGTGACCGGCTTCTCCTGGCCGGAGGAGGAACTGGCGGCGCGCGCGGACGCGGTGCCGTACAGCCTCCAGGAGGAGCTGACGAAGCTGGGCGCCGACTACAGCACGGCCGCCGAGCCCTTCGACACCTATGTGGTCGAGGACGAGCGGCTGATCACCGGTCAGAACCCGGGCAGCGCGAAAGCGGTGGCCGAGGCGGTGGTCAACCGGCTGGAGGCCGCCTGAGCGGCGACGGTCGGGACGGCGGGCCGGGCGCCGGTGGTGCGGACGGCAGCGGCCCGGCGGAGGTCAGCCGCAGCAGCGCCTCGCCCGTGGCGTACAGCTCGATGAGCAGGGGACGCAGCGCCCGGCCCGCCTCGGTCAGCGTGTAGCGGGTGCGGACCGGGAAGCCGCGTTGCCGCTCCACCGCCACCAGCCCGCGTTCCCGCAGGGTGCGGAGCCGGTCGCTGAGCACTTTCGGCGACAGCTCCGGCAGCAGGTCCCGCAGCTCGGTGAAGCCGCGCGGACCGCCCATCAGCTCGCGGAGGAGCAAGGTCGCCCAGCGCCCCGAGACCGCCGCGAGCGCGGCCTCGACCGGGCAGTCCGGTTCGGGCCGGCGGGTACGGCCCGAAGGGCTCGGCACCAGGTCGTCGTCCCAGTCACCCGCGTCGTCCCGGTCGCCGCCGTGGGTTTCCGTTTGGTGACCCACTCGGGCGGGGGCTTGGCTGGCCATATGACGCATCCTCCCAGTGTGCGGCTGGCGACCGAGGCCGCCGCGCACCCCCATGCCTTCGCCGCCGCCTTCAACACCTTCGACCCCGACGTACTCGACCAGGTCTACGAACCCGGCGCGGCCTTCGCGCCCGAACCGGGCCGTCTCGTCACCGGAGCCGAACGGCGGCGCGCCAACGGGGAGTTCCAGCGGCTGCGGGTGCCGATCCGGGTGACCCCCCGCCATACCTACACCGTCGGCGACATGGCCCTCCTGATCGTGGACTGGGCCGTGGAGGGCATCGCGGCCGACGGCGGCGAGGTCCGGCTGACGGGCACCGCGACCGATGTGGCCCGCCGCGGCCCCGATGGTTTCTGGCGCTATGCCATCGACGTGCCGTTCGGCACGGCGCCCGCCCGGCCCTCGTGACACGGAACCACCGCCGGGCGGCCCCTGCCCTGATCGGGGCCGCCCGGCGGTGGACGGGGGCGGCGGACCCACTCCGCCCCGGACGGCTGTCGCGTCAGTCCGCGATCGGCAGATAGACGCGGTTGCCCGCTTCCGCGAACTCGCGGGACTTCTGGAGCATCCCCGCCTCGACCTCCTCCATCGAGGCCCCGTCCGAGCCGAAGCGCTCGGAGATGTCCCGGCTGATCTTCATCGAGCAGAACTTCGGCCCGCACATCGAGCAGAAGTGCGCTGTCTTGGCGGGTTCGGCCGGGAGGGTCTCATCGTGGAAGGAGCGTGCGGTGTCCGGGTCGAGGGCCAGGTTGAACTGGTCCTCCCAGCGGAACTCGAACCGCGCGTCGGACAGCGCGTCGTCCCATTCCTGGGCGCCCGGATGGCCCTTGGCCAGGTCGGCGGCGTGCGCGGCGATCTTGTAGGTGATCACGCCGGTCTTGACGTCGTCGCGGTCCGGCAGGCCCAGGTGCTCCTTGGGGGTGACGTAGCAGAGCATCGCCGTGCCCCACCAGGCGATCATCGCCGCGCCGATGCCCGAGGTGATGTGGTCGTAGGCGGGGGCGATGTCCGTGGTGAGCGGGCCCAGGGTGTAGAAGGGCGCCTCCTCGCAGATCTCCTGCTGGAGGTCGACATTCTCCTTGATCTTGTGCATCGGGACATGGCCCGGCCCCTCGATCATGGTCTGGACGCCGTGCTCCTTGGCGATCTTGTTGAGTTCGCCGAGGGTGCGCAGTTCGGCGAACTGCGCCTCGTCGTTGGCGTCCGCGATCGACCCCGGACGCAACCCGTCGCCCAGCGAGTAGGTGACGTCATAGGCCGCGAGGATCTCGCAGAGCTCCTCGAAGTGCGTGTAGAGGAAGCTCTCCTGGTGGTGGGCCAGACACCAGGCCGCCATGATCGAGCCGCCGCGCGAGACGATGCCGGTCTTGCGGCGGGCGGTGAGCGGTACGTACGGCAGCCGGACGCCCGCGTGGACCGTCATGTAGTCGACGCCCTGCTCGGCCTGTTCGATGACCGTGTCCTTGTAGATCTCCCAGGTCAGCTCCTCGGCCTTGCCGTCGACCTTCTCCAGGGCCTGGTAGAGCGGCACGGTGCCGATGGGCACGGGGGAGTTGCGCAGCACCCACTCACGGGTGGTGTGGATATTGCGCCCGGTGGACAGGTCCATGACCGTGTCGGCGCCCCAGCGGGTCGCCCAGGTCATCTTCTCGACCTCCTCCTCGATGGAGGAGGTGACCGCGGAGTTGCCGATGTTGGCGTTGACCTTCACCAGGAACCGCTTGCCGATGATCATCGGCTCGATCTCGGGGTGGTTGACGTTGGCGGGCAGCACGGCCCGGCCCGCCGCGATCTCCTCCCGGACCACCTCGGGGGAGACGTTCTCGCGTACGGCCACGTACTCCATCTCGGCCGTGATCTCGCCCCGCCGGGCGTACGCGAGCTGGGTGACCCCAGTGCCGTCCCGGCCGCGGCGCGGCTGGCGCGGACGGCCGGGGAAGACCGCGTCGAGATTGCGCAATCCGCCCCGGGGAGAGGTGTGTTTGAGCCCGTCGTCCTCGGGCCGGACCGGACGGCCCGGGTACTCCTCGGTGTCACCGCGGGCGATGATCCAGTTCTGCCGCAGCGGGTGGAGACCGCGGCGGACGTCGGTGTCGATCTGGGGGTCGGTGTACGGACCGGAGGTGTCGTAGAGCGTCACATCACGGCCATTGGTGAGGTGCACTCGGCGGACCGGGACCTGGATGTCGGGGCGGGAACCCGTGACATATCCCTTGTGCCACCCGATGTCGGTGGCGTTCTCGCGCATGCGTGCATCCTGCTGAGTCATGAGACCCACTCCCTACGCCGGCATTACCCGGTAACAGGTTCAGCGGTCGGCGCAGCTGTCGCGTCAGCGCCCTCTCAGCCCGGTGCTCCGAGCTCCCGCGTTTGCAAAGGTGCCCCCACGCTAACGGTTCTCCGGCGGAACTGAACAGGGGGCCCGCCCCGCCCGCGGCGACTTGCGATGATGCGGACGTGACCCCGACGCCACAGCACCCCCAGGCCGGACCGGACGGTACGCCCGGTCCGCCGCCCGCCCACGACCACCATCCCGACGACGGCCACGGCCGGCCGTCCGGCGCTGGTCACGGCCATGGACACAGTCATGCCCACGGTCCGGCCACCCCCGTCTCCGCCCGGCTCCGCAAGGTGATCGCCGCGGTGCTCATCCCCTTCGCGGCGGCCGTGGCCGCCGGGCTGATCGTGCTCTGGCCGGGCGGTGCCCCCGACCACTCGGCGGGGCAGCGCAGCGGACTCGGATTCGACCAACAGACCGTCTCCGGACGGGTGGTGAAGGTCGAGGAGATCAACTGCGCGGACGCGGGGGCCCAGCCTCAGGCACCCAGCGAACCGGGCCAGGACGGCGCGGCGCCGAACGGAGGGGGCGGCGCGAACGGTGGCAAGGGCGGCCGCTGTGAGAAGGCCACCGTCGAGGTCACCTCGGGCAAGGACGAGGGCCGCCGGTTCCCCGAGATCATCCAGCCCAGCTCCTCGCGGAAGCTCAGCGCGGGACAGGAGGTGAAGCTGGCGTACGCGCCCAAGGCACCGGAGAACCTCCAGTACTCCGTCTCGGATGTGAACCGGTCCCTGCCGATGGCGCTGCTCGCCGGGCTCTTCGCACTCGCCGTCGTGGCGGTCGGCCGGCTGCGCGGGGTGTTCGCGCTGGTGGCGCTGGCCATCAGCTTCGGGGTGCTGACCCTGTTCATCCTCCCGGCGATCCTCCAGGGCTCCAATCCGCTGGTGGTCGCGGTCATCGGGGGCAGCGCGATCATGCTGCTGGCGCTCTACATGTGCCACGGGCTGACGGCGAGAACGTCCGTGGCCGTTCTCGGCACCCTGGTCTCACTGCTGCTGATCGGCGTCCTGGGTTCGGTGTTCATCGGCTGGGCGAGTCTGACCGGCAACACCGACGACCAGACCGGTCTGGTGCACGGCCTCTATCCGGACATCGAGATAAGGGGTCTGCTGCTCGCGGGAGTGATCATCGGCTCGCTGGGCGTGCTGGACGATGTGACCGTCACCCAGACCTCGGCGGTGTGGGAGCTGCGCGACGCGGACCCCACGGCGAGCCGCCGGAAGCTCTACGCGGCGGCGATGCGGATCGGCCGGGACCATATCGCGTCCGTCGTCAACACCCTGGTGCTGGCATACGCGGGTGCGTCGCTTCCGCTGCTGCTGCTGTTCTCGATCGCGGACAGCGGTGTGGGGACGGTGGCGACGAGCGAGATCGTCGCGGAGGAGATCGTACGGACGCTGGTGGGCAGCATCGGGCTCGTGGCCTCGGTGCCGGTGACCACGGCGCTGGCCGTGCTGGTGGTTTCCGCGGACCGTACCCCGCCGGGCGCGGCGGCGGGCGCGAGCCCGACCGGACGGGCGGACGTACCGGGGCAGCCGGGACCGCGCGGCGGCCGGGGCGGGCGCGGTAAGCGCCGCCGGGCCCGGGCGCGTTGAGCGACGGCGCTCATGGATGCCGGGCGACGGCGGCGGCGGGCGCGTCGAGCGACGGCGGCCGCGGAACCGGCCGGGCCGGACGGCGGCGGGGGCGGCGCGGCGGACGGGCCGGGCCCCGCCGCCCCGCTATCCCGCGTACCGGTCCTCGGCGAGGATGCGGTCCAGTTCCGCGTCGAGGTCACCGACCGGATCGCAGGCCTTGGGCTCCTCACCGAACGGCACCAGCCGGTCCGTACGGTCCAGGAACGCCACCAGCGGGGCGGCCCCGGCCCTGAACAGCGCCCGCTCGCTGCCCACTTGGAGTCTGATGAAGACGTCGGAGAGGCCCTCGGGCGCGGCGGGCGCGATCCGCACATCGCCCTCACCTGTGGGTCTGCTCAGCCCGTCCAGCAGCAGCTCCCGGGCGAACGCCCAGCTCACCGGGGCGTCACCGGGCAGATGGAAGGTGATCTCCACCGCGTACGGATCACCGCTGTCATAGGACAGCTCCACCGGGATCCGGAAGGAGAGGTCCTGCGAGACCAGGAAGGTCATCGTCACTTCCGCCTGGACTGTGTCACGCATATCACGCATCGTTCGCCGCCCCGAGTTGTTTGCGAGTGGCCAGGTGTGAGCCGATCGGCAGGGAGTTGAAGGCTTGGCCGACTCTGGAGCGTAGCGACTCGATTGCGGGGCGGAGTCGGTTTGCCTCATGTGAGGGAACGGAAATCGCCGGAGTTGCCGTGGCGGAGGCGGTGTGCGAGCCCGCGGCGGCGGTCGGCCGGAGCACTGCGGGCGGGCGATCGTGCTTGTCACGCCGATCCGGGCGGCATCCGGCCGGAACGCGGGAGTCCGGGGCCGGTGCGCGGCCCGTATCGATGTTCGCTGTCGTCAACAGGCACCCCCGGGGTGTGTTGCGAGGCAGACGCCGGGTGAAGAACGCCGAGGACTCGCACTCTAACGGGAGGGGTGCCACGGGGCCGGTGTCCGCCCCGCGGTGTCCCTCGCGCGGCGTACCCGCGCGGGAACACTCCGGGTCGGCGGCCGGACGCACCGGCCGCGGTGCCGGGCGCCGGGATCAGCGGCCCCGGATCACCAGTCGCCGCGGGAGGACGAGGAGGAGCTGAACTTCCGCACCAGATAGATCAGCCCGGCGATCAGCGCCACCAGCAGCAGCGCCTTGAAGACCAGTTCCACGACGAACCCGAGCACGGTCAGGATCAGTCCGCCGAACACGGCCAGGACGAGGACCGGTATCGCGATCCAGGTCACCCACCAAGGCAAGCCCTGGAATATGCCCTTCGTGGTCACGCTGATCCCTGCTTTCGTCTTGGGCCCGACCGGCGCTCGGTCCTTCGCCGTCGGACGGGAATCCCCTGCCACCGATGCTAGGGCGGGGCGGAAGCCCGCGGGGCGTCCGCGTCCCCCGTACTCCCCTGACCGGACCCCTACGGGACCGGAACCCTCCCGTCAGCTCTCCGGCGGAGAGAACACGACCATGACCCGCAGATCCTCGGTGATGTGGTGGAACTTGTGGGCCACCCCGGCGGGTACGTAGACCACGCTGCCGCGCGCCACCTGGGTCGTCTCCATCCCCACCGTGATCGAGGCCCGGCCGCTCAGCACCAGGTAGACCTCGTCCTGGGCGTGCGGTGACTGCGGGTCGCTCTGGCCCGCGTCCAGCGCGTACAGCCCCACGGACATGTTCCGCTCCCGCACGAACTGCAGATACGCGCCATCGTTCGCGGCCCGCTCCGCCTCCAGCTCATCCAGCCGGAACGCCTTCATCTGTCTCTCCACCCCTGCCTGCCGGGCCCCTGACTGTCGCGGGGCCTGTCTGCGACGATCTCAACCATGAAGAATTTTCTCGTCAAGACGCTCGCGAACGCAGGCGCCCTCGGCGTCGCCATCTGGCTGCTCAAGGACATCACGCTCACCGGTGACAACACCGGCCGCAAGACGCTCACCCTCATTCTGGTCGCCCTGGTCTTCGGCGTGGTGAACGTGGTGGTGAAGCCCATCGTCAAGGTGCTGGCGTTCCCGCTGTTCATCCTGACCCTCGGGCTGATCACCCTGGTGATCAACGCCCTGATGCTGCTGCTGACCTCCTGGGTGGCCGGAAAGCTGGACCTGACCTTCCATGTCGACGGCTTCGGCACCGCCGTACTCGGTGGCCTGATCATTTCCATAGTCGCCTGGGCGCTCCACATGGTGCTGCCCGACGACGACTGATCACGGCCGGGGATGATGGACGACATGACACCTCCGCCGCCCTACCGCGTCTGCTTCGTCTGCACCGGCAACATCTGCCGGTCACCGATGGCCGAGGCCGTCTTCCGCGCCCATGTCCGGGATGCCGGGTTCGACGGCCTGGTCGAGGTGGACAGCGCGGGCACCGGTGCCTGGCACGAGGGCGACGGGGCCGACCACCGCACCGTGGCGGTGCTCACGGCCCACGGATATGAGCAGGACCATATCGCCCGGCAGTTCCGTGCCGAGTGGTTCGACCGGCTGGACCTGGTGATCGCCCTGGACGGCGGCCACCTGGACGAGCTGCGCGCCCTGGCCCCGACCCCGGGCGACGCCGCGAAGGTGCGGCTGCTGCGCGCGTACGACCCGGACGCCGATCCGGACGCCCCGGGCGGCCTCGACGTACCGGACCCCTACTTCGGCGGGCCGGACGACTTCGCGGAATGCCTGGAGATGGTCGAGGGGGCGAGCGGCGGACTGCTGGCGGCCGTCGAGGCCGCCCTCGCCGACGACGGGACGGACCCCGAGCCGGGCGCCGGGACCACCGCCGGGAAGGAGGCCGTATGACCGGCGACGGCACCCGCGCCGTACGGGCCGGACTCCCCGAGGCCGAGGCGTACGAGCCGGCCCTGCCGGGCCCGGTCTTCGCCGCCCACTACCACCTGCCCGGGGACGCCGCCGGTCCGTACACCTACGGCCGGGACGCCAACCCGACCTGGACCCTGCTGGAAGGGGCGATCACCGAGCTGGAGGCACCGGGCTCCGGTGCCGAGACGGTCGCCTTCGCCTCCGGTATGGGCGCGATCTCGGCGGTCCTGCTGTCCCGGCTGCGCCAGGGCGACACGGCCGTCCTGCCGTCGGACGGCTATCAGCTGCTGCCCGCGCTGATCGAGCGGCTGGAGGGCTTCGGCGTCACGGTGCGCACCGCGCCCACCGGGAACGACGCCCAGTTGGCCGCGCTGGACGGCGGTGTGCGGCTGCTGTGGCTGGAGACGCCGTCCAACCCGGGTCTGGACGTCTGTGACATCCGCCGCCTGGCCGACGCCGCCCGGGCGCGCGGTGCGCTGGTGGCCGTCGACAACACCCTCGCCACCCCGCTCGGGCAGCGCCCGCTGGAGCTCGGCGCGGACTTCTCGGTGGCCAGCGGCACCAAGGCGCTCACCGGCCACGGCGATGTGCTGCTCGGCTATGTCACCTGCCGCGATCCGGAACTGGCCGCCTCGGTGCGCGCCTGGCGCAAGACGGTCGGCGCGATCCCGGGCCCCATGGAGGCGTGGCTCGCGCACCGCTCGCTGGCCACCCTCCAGCTGCGGGTGGACCGCCAGGCCGCGACCGCCCTCGCCCTGGCCGGAGCACTCGTCGGCCGCCCCGAGGTCACCGGGCTGCGCCACCCCGGACTGCCGGACGATCCCGCGCATCCGGTGGCGGCGGCGCAGATGCGCGGTGGACGGTTCGGGTGCGTGGTCTCCTTCACGCTCCCGGACAAGGAGCACGCGGAGCGCTTCCTCGGCGGGCTGCGGCTGGTGGACGACGCCACCAGCTTCGGCGGCGTGCGCTCCACCGCGGAGCGGCGCGGGCGGTGGGGCGGTGACGCGGTCCCCGAAGGCTTCGTCCGGTTCTCGGTGGGCGCGGAGGATCCGGACGATCTGATCGCCGATGTGCTGCGGGCGCTCGACGCGGCCCGCACCCCGGCGGATGGCTGAAAGCCGATGGGCACACGCGTACGGGCGTCTCAAGCCTCCCCCCTCGTGGCTTGAGACGCCCCGGTGCCCCAGATGGAGAACCGCTTGATTAAGGCTAGTTGACTCAGCGTCAGTGTCCAATCACAGTAGCGACATGGACCTATCGGCATATTTATAGTTGCCATGCGGCGGAGGGGCGTCGAGGCGAGGGGAACGCATGGATCTGGCCCTCTTACGCACGTTCGTCATGGTGCACCGGGCCGGGTCGTTCACCCGTGCCGCCGGACTGCTCGGGCTCTCCCAGCCCGCCGTCACCGGCCAGATCCGCACCCTGGAGAGACAGCTCGGCCGTCCGCTCTTCCTCCGCACCGCGCGCGGCGTCGTCCCCACCACCGTCGGCGATGAACTGGCCCACAAGGTCGCCCCGCACCTGGACGCGCTGCTGGAGGTCGCCGAGGCGGGCCTCGACGACAACGTCCCCCTGCGCACCCTGCACCTCGCGGGGCCACCGGAGTTCACCGCGCTGCGTGCGCTGCCCGCGCTCACCGCCCTCGTCGCCCAGGGGCTCGCCGTGCGCTGTGCGTTCGGTGGCACCGAGGAACTGTTCGAGGGGCTGGGCGCGGGCCACCACGATCTGGCCATCGCCACCTCCCGCCCGCGCGGCCGGCTGCTGGAGGCCGCGCCGCTGTGCGACGAGGAACATGTGCTGATCGCGTCCCCGCGCTGGGCCGCCCGGCTCGGCGGCCCCGCCGTGATCCGGACCAAGGGCGCCCGGGTGCTGGAGGCGCTGCCGGTCGTCGAGGTGCACGAGAGCCTGCCCCTGGTCACCCGCTACTGGTCCACCGTCTTCGACACCCGGCCGGTCACCTCCGGCACGATCATCGCGCCCGATCTGCGGGCCGTGCTCACCTGTGTCGCGCGCGGCGCCGGGCTCGGTGTGCTCCCCCGCTATCTGTGCATGGACGCGCTGGACGCCGGGGAGGTCGTGGCGCTGCTCAGCCCACCGGTGCCACCGCTGCGCACCTACTTCCTGGCGGTGCGGTCCGGTGCGCTCGCGCTGCCGCATATCGCCAAGGCGTACGACTGGCTGCTGCGCTCCGCTGTGGACTGGTGAGTAGCGGGTTTCATCGGCGGACGGCTGCGGCAGATGTCCTGCATGACCGAACGACCCGTGGTCAAGCGCACCGCCCGTGCCATCCTGCTCGACGGCGAGCCCGACCCCCGGATGGTTCTGATCAAGCGGACCAAGCCCGGTCTGGCGCCGTACTGGATCACTCCCGGCGGCGGGGTGGAGCCCGAGGACTCGACCGTCGTCGACGCCCTGCACCGCGAGGTGGACGAGGAACTGGGCGCGAAGGTGACCGACGTGGTGCCCGCCTTCGTGGACACCGTCCCGTACCCCGGTGAGGGGGAGGAGGGGCCGGAGGGCGTGAAGGTGCAGCACTTCTTCGTCTGCCGACTGGCCTCGATGGACCTCTCCCGGCGGCACGGCCCGGAGGTGGACGAGCCCCGAGGGGAGTACGAGGTGGTGCGCGTCCCCTTCACCCGCGAGGGCATCGCCTCGGTCGGGGTGGTGCCGCCGTCGCTGCGCGCCTATCTCGACGCCAATATCGAAGGGATGCTGGCGCTGCTCGCCGACGACCTCGGCTGAGCCCGTCCCGTCCTGCCTTCCCGCGCCCGGCCGGTCACCTCAGCGGAACCAGCCGCCGAACGGCTGCTGGCCGCCCGCGTGCGCGGCCCGCTGCCGCGCCTCCGCGAGCACCCGCTCGGCCTCCTCCCGCCATGCCTCGGGGTGCGACGGCCCGGCCGTTCCGTCCGCCGCCCGCTCCCGCGCCGGCGGGACCGCCCGGCGTCCCTCGCGCGCCTCGGCCGCGGCGCCGAAGAAGTCGCCGCCCTTGCGCCTGACGTCGTCCGTGCCCCAGGCCCGCTCCTGCCCGGATTCGGTGTCCTGGTCGCGGTCCTGGTTCCGGTCACCGTTCTGGCCGCGGTCGCGCCGCTGGTCGTGGCCGCCGCCCCGGCGCTGGGCGGGCACCTTCTGGAGGTGCGGGATGTGCTTGGCGCAGTGGATGTACGCCTCCTCCACCGTCACCTCGACCCACACCACGGCCCGCCGCCCCGGGACCGGATCGACCGGCAGACCGGGGTGGGCCGCGCGCATCTCGGGGTCCTCCACCACCCGCGCCCGGCCGTTGACGTGCAGACCGATCCGGTCCCGCAGAAAGTCGATCATGAGGATGCCGAGGTGCGGGTTCTCCTCGATATTGCCGAGGCTGGCGAGCACCCCGTTCCCCCGGTACTCGGGATAGGCGAGGGTGCGTTCGTCGATCACGACCAGGAACCCGGGCGGCCCGGCCCGGAAGGTGCTGTCGCACTCCCCGTGCCGGTCGGCGGTGGCCAGGAAGAACATCTCCTGACGGCCGATGAACTCCCGCATCCGGACATTGAGGTGGTCGAGCACCTGCTCGTCGTAGAAGCGGTCGGCGCGGTCGGCGGTGCCCAGACGCGCCTGGAGAACGTGTTCGCCGTCGCTGCCCGGACGTCCGGTCCGGACCCCGTGCCCCTCGTTGTCCACCGTCTCTCGTCCCCCGTTCCCGATCGCCGTCGACCGTCTCTTGCCGACCTCTGGGCCGCCGGCCGCCGGTGCGTGACCGCGCGGCCCGTGACCGCGGATCCGCCCCGCGGCTAGCCGCCCGCCGCCACCAGTTCCTCGATCGAGTCGTGCCGTATGCGGTCGGACGGTATGCCGATACCCCTCAGGGTGTCGACCCCGCTGCGGATCATCCCGGGCGGCCCGGAGAGGTATGCGTCGAACGCTCCCCACGGGCCGTACTGCCGCACCGCGTCGGGGAGCCTGCCGCTGAGTCCGTTGGTCGGTCCGTCGGAGACGACCGGACGGACCGCGAGCCAGGGGTGTGCCTGGGCCAGCCGCAGCATGGTGTCGATGTCATAGAGGTCGTGGTCGTTGCGGGCGCCGTAGAAGACCTCGACCGTCCGCTGGCGGCCGTGCTCGGCGACGTCCTCGACCATGGCCTTGATCGGCGCTATCCCGGTGCCGCCGCCGAGGCACAGCAGCCCGTTGTCGCTGGAGTGGTCCACCGTCATCGAACCGGTGGGCGGGCCGAGCCGGATCACATCACCGGGACGGGCCCGGTTGACCAGCGCGGACGACACCCATCCGGCAGGAACCGCCTTCACGTGGAAGGAGAGCAGCCCGTCGGAGCGCGGCGCGGAGGCGAAGGAGTAGTGCCGCCACACCCGCGGCCACCACGGCGTCTCGATGGAGGTGTACTGGCCCGCCAGAAAGGGGTACGGCTGGTCCGGCCGGACGGTCACCACGGCGATGTCGGAGGTGCGCCGCTCGTGCTCGACCACCTCGGCCTGCCACCACGGCGGGGCGTGCCGCTCGTCCTCGGCGGCCGCGTCGATCATGATCTGGGAGATCGCGGTGTAGGCGCGCACCCAGGCCGCCTCGGTCTCCGCGCTCCAGGAGTTGACCGCGTAGTGGGTGAGCGCCCCGATGAGGCATTCGCCGACCGCCGGGTAGTGCTCGGGCTGGGTGCCGTACTTGCGGTGGCCGCGGCCGAGCCCGCCGAGGTACGTGGTGAGCACCTCGGGGTCGTCGACCAGCTTGGCGGCGGTCAGCAGCGCCCGGAAGAGGCGGTCGCGCTGGGCGTCCATGGCGGCGGGGAACAGCGGCCGCAGCTCGGGGTGCTGGACGAAGAGCAGCGCGTAGAAGTAGGCGGTGACCTTGTCGCTCACCGGCTCGATCTCGGCCATCGTGCGGCGCAGCAGGATCGCGTCGGGAGAGGCGTCCTCGGAGGCGGTGAAGGTCGCGCCGGTGTCCGGGGAGCCGGACGGCGCGGCGTCGGCTTCGGCGTCGGGGGCGGCAGGGGCGGGGCTTGCCGGAGCCGTTGCCGCCGGGCCGGACGCGGCGGGCCCCGGGGCCGGACGGGCGTTCTCGGGGGCGGGCGCCTCGGCCGGGCGCTGGTGCTCCTGGCGCCAGGGGGCCTTGTACCGGTGGGCCTCACGCCGGGGGGCCTCGGCCGGTGGGGCCGCGGAGGGCGGCACCGCGGAGCCGTCGGGCCGCGCGGGCGCCGGGGGCGGGGTGCGGCGTTCGGCTCCGGTGCCAACCGGACGTATCGGGCTCACCGGTCGCCGTGGCGCGGCTTCCTCGGCCTCCCGGTCCTGAACGGGCCGACCGGGCGCGCCATGCTCCGGAGCGCCGTCGTGGCCCGGGGCCTCAGACTGGTCCTCGGCCGGTTTCCTGCTCGGGGTGAACCAACCCCATGCGCCACTGTTTCCGCCGGAACCGTCGTTCCCGGCCGACGACGTGGTGGTCGGAGCGTCCATGGTTGCCTCGCCTCGAACATCTTTCTGTCGGTCTTCGCACTTCCCCGGAGGGAAAGTGCCCGCAATTCACCGCTCTGGCGCGCTGGTTCATGTGAGATCGATCCTGACGTCCCGCTCCATAACTCTCTGTTCAAGCAGCTTGCCACGCATGTTCTCGGCACCGGCAACATGACCGAAGTCCAGGAAGCACGGACCGTGTTCCCGATAGGCTGGTTGGCCGGGGTTGCCCGGATGCGGCCAGGCTCCGCGGCAGCGTCCTGCACGGAACCGGACTCGACCCTACCGGGCGTAGTTAAATGCACAAGCCCTGAGCAGGGGGCCTCCATTACACCCGCCAACTCTGGTAATACCCGTAGTTACCGCTGGTTGCCCGTCAATTCGTAAGCACCCCAGAGATCACGTCCGGTATACGCACACGATGCGATATGGCTCACATGATGGTCGGCGTTCACCGCGACCGAGTGGGGAACTACGGCGAACAGCTCGGCGTCCGACATCGAATCGCCGTAGGCCACACAGTGGGCCCTCGTCAACCCGAACCTCGCGCACAGTTCATCGGCGATGCGGACCTTCGCGGCCGGGGTGAGGATGCCCGCCGGATCCAGCGGCTCCCGGAACGGCACCGACGGCCAGGCCGAACCGTGCGTGGCGTCCGCACCCCACTCCAGCAGCCGTTCCACGAAGAATCCGGGCGACAGCGAGATCACCGCGCAGCGCTCGCCGCGCGCCCGGATGTCGGCCCACACCTCACGTATGCCGGTGAGCCATGGCGCGCCCTCGAAGGCCGCCGTCACCTGCGCCTCCGTCAGCTCGCCCCACAGCGCGACGGCCCGCTGCGCGAACTGCGCGGTGCTCAGCCGTCCCTCCGCGAAGGCCCGCTCCAGCTCGCCGATCTCCCGCTCCAGGCCGAGCTGACGCGAGATCTCGACGGCCGCGGCCGAACCGTGGATCAGGGTCCCGTCCAGATCGAACAGATGCAGTCTGGTCATGGGAGCCGAGGGTAGAGGGATATGCCACGGAACCGACCACGGGAGTACCCGGGGATACTCCCGCCGCCAGACGCCGGATCCGCCGCGCCGCGCCACCGTGAGGGGTATGCAGCAGCTCAAGCGCCCCGTCCGCCGGGCCCTCCTCGTCGTCCACGTCATCGTCTCGGTCGGCTGGCTGGGCCTGTCCCTGGGGCTGCTGGCCCTGGGCATCACCGGGGCCACGGCCGGGTCGGCCGAGTCCGCCGGGGCCGCGTACCGGTCGATGGACGTCATCGGCGACTGGCTCCTGGTCCCCATCGGTCTGCTGGCGCTGATCAGCGGGGTGGTGCTGTCGCTGGGCACGCCCTGGGGGCTGGTCCGGTACCACTGGGTGCACATCAAGCTCTGGCTGACACTGATCACCACCGGCGCCACGGCCCTCGCGCTGCGCCCGAGCATCGACGACGCCGTGGCCGATGTCGCGGCGGGCCGGGAGGTCGGGGCCACCGCGAGTCTGGTGGCGGCCCCGTCGGTCAGTCTGAGCGTCTACGTCTTCCTCACCGCGATCTCGGTGATCAAGCCATGGGGGCTCACGGCACGGGGACGGCGGCTGCGCGGCGCCCGGCGGTGAGCACCCGGCCGCCCGGAACCCGCCGAACCGCCGGCCGAGCACGCCCGGCCGAGCCCGGCAATACTTGCAAACGCGGTCAATTTCATCGCTGGACTATCCTGGAACCCGGCTCACCGCCGAGCCACCGGCCCACCCGGGCCATCGAGCCAGCGAAGGAGGGGTTCCATGCCGGACGAGCCGCAGGGGACCACCGCTCCGGCGTGCGCCGCCACCCCGGCCGCCGGTCAGACCCTCGCCCAGGGCTGGTGCGCCCTGTCCTCCCTGCACGGCCGGATCGAGGCGCATATCGAGCGCGCCCTCCAGGCACGGCACGGGCTGAGCGTCCGCGAGTTCTCGGTGCTCAACGTGCTCAGCGGCCAGCACGACGGCGAGGGCGGCCACCTCCAGATGAAGCAGGTCGCCGACTCCGTCGTGCTCAGCCAGAGCGCCACCACCCGTCTGGTGACCCGGCTCGAGGACCGCGGTCTGCTCGCCCGCTACATCTGCCCCACCGACCGCCGCGGGATCTACACCAACGTCAGCCCCGAGGGGCTGGCGCTGCTGGAGGAGGCCCGGCCGACGAACGACACCGCGCTGCGCGAGGCGCTCGAGGACGCCGCCCGGCGCCCCGAGCTCGCACCGCTGGTCGCCGCCGTCGAAGGGCTGTGGACCCCGGCCCCGGCGTGACCGGCGGGCCGCCTGACGGCGGGCGCCCCACGAGGTGGTCGTAGGCTCGCGGTCGTGAGCGACTTCGAGATCCGGCGCGCGACCGCCGACGACATATCCGCCATCGTGGCGATGCTGGCCGACGATCCGCTCGGCGCCCAGCGCGAGTCGGTCGACGACCCCGCGCCCTACCGCGCCGCCTTCGACCGGCTGGACCGGGACCCCAACCAGCGGCTGGTGGTCGCGGTCCGGGACGGCCGGACCGTCGGCACCCTCCAGCTGACCGTGATCCCCGGGCTGTCGCGGCGCGGCGCCACCCGCTCGATCATCGAGGGGGTCCGGATCCACGGCGACGAGCGCGGCAGCGGACTCGGCACCCGGCTGATCGAGTGGGCGGTGGCGGAGTCGCGCCGCGAGGGCTGTGTCCTGGTACAGCTCACCTCGGACGCCACCCGGATCGACGCCCACCGCTTCTATGAGCGGCTCGGCTTCGAGGCCAGCCACATCGGCTTCAAACTCCCGCTCTCCTGAAGGAGAGCGGGAGAGGCGGCGGCCTCAGAGCGCCGTGAGGTCGACGGCCTCGGCCATCCGCCGGTAGCCCGCCGCGTTGGGGTGCTTGGCGTCCCCCGAGTCGTACGCCGGGTCGAGCGCCAGCGGGTCCGACGGCGAGGCCATGATCTCCGCGAAGTCGACGACCGCGTCGAACTCTCCGGAGGTGCGGATCCATTCGTTGATCGCCGCTCGCTTCGCCTCGGAGCGCGCGGTGTGGTACTCGGCGCCCTTGAACGGCAGGATCGTCCCGCCGATGGCCCGGACGCCCCGGGCGTGGGCGCGACCGATCAGCTCTTGGTAGGAGGCGATCACCTCCTCGGCGGAGATCTGCGGGTTCGGCCGGTAGGTGGGCAGGTCCACCTCGCTGAAACCGATGTCGTTGAGCCCCTCGAGGACGATCACCGACCGTACGCCCGGCTTGTCCAGCACATCGCGCTGGAAGCGGGCGGCGGCGCGCTCCCCGTACCAGCGCGAATCGTTGCGCAGCAGATTGCCGCCGATCCCGGAGTTGAGGACCGGCCGCGGGGTGCCCGCGGCGGCGAGGCGCTCGGCCAGCAGGTCGGGCCAGCGGTGGTGGGTGTCGTTCCCGGAACCGAAGCCGTCGGTGAGGGAGTCGCCGAAGGCCACCACGGTGTCGCGGCCCTTCGCGTGCCCCTTCCTGTGCCCCTTCGCACCGCCCGTGACCTCGACGTCGGACAGGTAGTACCAGGAGTGGGTCCGCCCGGTGAAGGCCGCTCCGGTGCGGTCGTCCCGGTGGTCGCCGTCGGCTCGGTAGCTGGTGGCGTACGCCTGGGCGTGGAAGGTGGCCGGGCCGGTCGGCCGCCGGAAGTACAGCGTCACCGTCACCGACTCGAACGGGGCCAGCCGCAGCGGCGCCGCGTCGCTCGCCGTCTCACCGCCCGCCGGGATCTCCACCGACCTCCGGTGGCCGAAGGTGAGTCCGCGCAGGGTCGCGGGGTGGACGGCCGGACCGTGCGCGGTACGGGCGATGGTCGCCCCCGTCACTCGCAACGGAGCGGTGCCGTAACGGTTGGAGAGCCGGATGCGGGCCGCGGTGCCACCGCCGGTGACCCGGACCACCTGGCGCACGGTCTGGTCGGCGAAACCGGTCTCGGCCCAGTTGGGTTCGAAGCCCGCGCTGGGGCGCTGGACGGGAGCGGCCCATCCGGCCGTCCAGCCGGTGCGCGGCCGTTCCCGGCCGTCGGCCGGGCCGCCGGGCCGGGCCGTGGCCACCCCGGAGGCGGCCACGACGGCGGAGAGCGCGAGCAGGGACGTACTGAGGCGGAGCAGCGAGGAGCGCACGGCGGATCTCCTGGAGGAGGCGGGAGGGGACGGGCCGGGCGGCCCGTCCGGGAACCACCCTGCGCCGCCGCGCACACCCCACCCAGCCCTCCGCCGTGCGTACCACCGGCGGGGTCAGGCTACGGAAGAGCCCGCGTCAGGGGGTGCGCCAGCCGGCGGGGTCGACCCCGCCGGGCACCGAACCGTCCCGCGGGTACGGCTCCCGGGTGAACACGAAGGTGCCGAGGTCGAGATGGGCGGGGCCGCCGTCCTCGCCCGGCACCACCCGCAGCGTCTCCCCCGCGTGGTAGCCGTCGAGTCCGGTCCAGCTGCCGTCGGCCTCGGCACGGAACCGCGATCCGCGCCCTCTCCCGCCGACCGGGGACAGTTCCAGCGCGCGGTCCGCGCACAGCCGCAGCTGATAGGGGGCGGCACCCCAGAACCAGGGCCCGGTCAGCGCCAGCAGCGCCGGATCCACCTCGGTCAACGGCCGCCAGGGGGCGGGGATCCGGGGCTCGTGCTCGGCGGTGATCCGCACCAGATCGGCGGCGACGGCGCCGACGGCGGGCCCCGCGGTCACATTGGCCAGCGCGATCCCGGCGAGCCGGTCCTCCGCGCTCACCCACAGCGTGGCCAGGAAGCCCGGCATGGAACCGCCGTGGCCGTACAGGAACCGGCCGTCGCGCCGCGCGAGCTGCACCCCGAGGCCGTAACCGCCGTCCCAGTCCTGGCCGTCGGGGGCGACGGCGGGCGTCCGCATCTCGGCCAGGGTCGCGGCGGCGAGCACCCGGTCGTCCCCGTCGAGGAGGAAGGCGGCGAAGCGGGCCAGATCCGCGGCGGTGGACCACAGCTGCCCGGCCGGGGCCATCAGCCCGGTGTCCTCGGCCGGTTCGGGCAGCAGCACATCCGCCCAGGGGTGCACGGCCCATCCCCCGGCATACGGGGAGCGCGGCTCCAGGGAGGTGCGCGCCATCCCCAGCGGCTCCAGCACCTCGTTCCGCAGCACCTCGCCCCAGGGCGCGCCGCGCAGCCGCTCCACGAGCGCGCCGAGCAGCGCGAACCCGGGGTTGGAGTAGTGATGGCGGCGACCGGCGGGGTGGACCAGCGGACGGTCACCGAAGAGGTCCGCCGTCCCGGGCCGCAGGGTGCCGGGCGTCCGCTCCCACCAGGGGCCGCGCGTCTCGGCGGCCAGTCCCGAGGTGTGGGCGAGCAGCTGGGCCACGGTCGCGCCCCCGGCCTCCGGCACCTCCAGGTGCTCGGCCAGCGGATCGGCGAGGTCGAGCAGCCCCTCGTCCCGCAGCCGCATGACCAGCACGGCCACGAAGACCTTGGTGAGCGAGCCGATGCGGTACTGGGTGTCGGCGTCCGGGGCGAGGCCGTCCACACCACTGCGCGCGCCCGACCACACCATCCGCCCTTCCCGCATCACCGCGCCCACGAGCGAGGGGGTCCGTCCCTCGTTCTGGGCGACCGCGACCCGGTGCAGCAGGGCGCGGCGGGTGGCGGGCAGCAACTCGGTCCAGTCGGCGGCGTCTTCCGGTGCGCTCATGTCCGCACCCTACGGCCGGGGACACCGGGCGCGGAATCTCTCTGGCCTTGACGCCGGGGTCAAGGTCTACCGTCCTGGCATGCGGATCGGAGAGCTGGCCGAGCGGGCGGGAATCACCACCCGCACCCTGCGCTACTACGAGTCGCTCGGGCTGCTGCCCGCGCGGCGCACGGGCAACGGGTACCGGGCGTACGACGAGGACGACCTGCGGCTGGTCCGGGAGATCCGCACACTGCGCGACTTCGGCATCGGCCTGGAGGAGACCCGGCCGTTCCTGGAGTGCCTGCGCTCGGGCCACCCGGCCGGTGACTCCTGCCCCGCCTCGCTGGAGGTGTACCGGCGCAAGCTGGCCGAACTGGACGACTGCATCGCCCGGCTGACCGGTGTGCGCCGACGCGTCGAGGAGCAGCTCGGCCAGGCGGAGCGGGCGCGGGCGGCGCTGGAGGCGGAGGCGACGGCGCCGGAGGGAGCGCCCGAGCCGCGCTGCGCGCTGGCACCGCCGCCGTCCCTCGAGGACCCCACGGGAGAAGGAGACCGACGATGACACCAGGGACGCGGACCGCGGGAACGACGCGGCACGGGGGAGTGGTCACGGTCACGGACGAGACGTTCGCGACGGAGGTCCTGGCGGCCGGGGTGCCGGTGCTGGTGGAGTTCACCGCCGCGTGGTGCCCGCCGTGCCGCATGCTCGCGCCGGTGCTGGCGGAGATCGCCCGGGAGGAGGCGCACCGGCTGAAGGTGGTCGAGCTGGACGTGGACGCGAACCCGCGCACCACGGCGGCGTACGGGGTGCTGTCGATGCCGACGCTGATGGTGTTCCGGGACGGCGAACCGCTGCGCTCGACGGTCGGCGCCCGTCCCAAGCGCCGTCTGCTGGAGGCGCTCGCGGACGTGCTGTAGCACCCCGTCCGCGGCCCGGGCGCGGCGGCGCCCGGGCGGACGGTGCGGGATCTCAGCCGGCGCTCAGCGGCTGTTCAACGGCCACTCAGCGGCTGCTCAGCGGCTTGCCGTACTTGTGGGCCGTGGACGGGTACGGAAGGTCGAGCGTGCGGGGCGAGAAGGCCGCCGAGCCGTTGGCCGAACCGCCGCGGAAGAGCCATACGGCGCCCAGGGAGGCGTTCTCGCCAGGGGATCCGACGGTGACATCCGGTACGCCGTCGGCGTTGTGGTCACCCGAGGCGACCGCCGCGCCGAAGGCGTCGCCCGCCTCGGCGACGCCCGGGACACCCACCGTGTCCTGGTTCCAGGTGACGGACCTGGCGGCGCCGCCCGCGTCGAGCAGGCCCTCGGGGCCGCCGGAGAGCAGCCAGGCGGCGCCCGCCCCCGCCCGGCTTCCGATGGCTTCACCGGGAGCACCCGCGATCAGGTCGTCGCGGCCGTCGCGGTTGACGTCGGCGACCGCGAGGGCGGCGCCGAAGCGGTCGCCGTCCTCGGCCACGCCCGGGACACCCGCCGTGTCCTGGTGGAGAGTCTGGGCCCGGGTGCCGAACGAGCCGCTCGCGGGGCTTCCGTAGTGGACGTGGATGCCGCCCCCCTTGGCGAGTTCCTCGGGGCCGCATGGATCGTCGATGTTCTCGTCGGCGATCTCACGGCACTCGCCGAGGGCCAGGTCGTCGTGGCCGTCGCCGTCGAAGTCGCCGGCGGCCAGGGCGGTTACACCGGCGTTGTCCGTGTTCCAGAAGTTGGCCATCTCGGACCGGTCGGCGTCCCACTTCCACAGCCGCACATGGGACTGTGTGCTGGGGCTGCCCGCGGTCCAGTACGCCAAGGCCAGGTCCGCCGTACCGTCGCTGTCGAAGTCTCCGGTGGTCAGGACGGGGGCGCGGCCGCCCATGGGGGCGCTGACCACGGTGGTGACCATGCTGTCCTCGCCCTGGATGACCCGGGCGACGACCTTGTCCGTGCCGCCGATCACGATCTCCTTGTCGGCGTCGCCGGTCAGCTCGGCCGCCACGACGGACGTGCCGTACGCGGCCGACGGCGACCGCCCGGTCAGGACAGTCGAACCCGGTCCCGGCCCGCCCGTCGAGCCGCCCACGGCGATGACCATGCCCGCGTCCGTCCCGCGGTCGGTGACGTCCTCGCCGGGAACACCGGCGAGCAGTTCCGCGATGCCGTCGCCGTTGAGGTCCACCAGGGCCACGGACGCGCCGAAGCGGTCGCCCGCCTCCGGAGTGCCGGGCACCTCGGGAGTGGCCTGGGTGACACGGATGCTCCCGTGGGCACCGACGCCCTTCGGACCGCCCCGGACGACGTTCACATACCCGGCCTTGGCCCGGCCGCCGACGGTCCCGTCCGGGACGCCGACGGCGAGGTCCGCGTAACCGTCGCCGTTGAAGTCGCTGGTGGCGGTACGGGGTGCGGCGGTGGCGCCGGACGGGAACACGAAACCGGCGGTGGCCACGGCGGCGGCCGCGATGGCATAGGTCAGGGTGCGGCAGCTGTGTGGCACGGAGGCCCCCACTCGGTCGACGGGTACGGGTCATCTGGTGTGACCGTCGAAGGGCGGAGCTGGTTGTACGGAGTTCACCGGCGATTGTTGCCGCGTCAACGATGAGCGGACGAGGGTGGCGTCAGGTCTGGGCCATGTCGACGAAGCGGGAGTAGTGGCCCTGGAAGGCCACGGTGATGGTGGCCGTCGGGCCGTTACGGTGCTTGGCCACGATCAGGTCGGCCTCTCCCGCGCGCGGTGACTCCTTCTCGTAGGCGTCCTCACGGTGCAGCAGGATGACCATGTCGGCGTCCTGCTCGATGGATCCACTCTCACGGAGGTCCGAGACCATCGGCTTCTTGTCGGTGCGCTGTTCGGGACCACGGTTCAGCTGGGAGAGCGCGATGACCGGCACTTCCAGCTCCTTGGCCAGCAGCTTCAGGTTTCGCGACATGTCCGAGACCTCTTGCTGACGGCTCTCGGGGCGGCGGGCGCCGCCGGACTGCATCAGCTGGAGGTAGTCGATGACCACCAGTTGGAGGTCACTGCGCTGCTTCAGCCGACGGCACTTGGCGCGGATCTCCATCATCGACAGGTTCGGGGAGTCGTCGATGTAGAGCGGCGCCTGGGAGACATCGGGCATCCGGCGGGCCAGCCGCGTCCAGTCCTCG
Organism: Streptomyces sp. NPDC045899; assembly: GCF_056431485.1. Classification (NCBI taxonomy): domain Bacteria; kingdom Bacillati; phylum Actinomycetota; class Actinomycetes; order Kitasatosporales; family Streptomycetaceae; genus Streptomyces; species Streptomyces sp. NPDC045899. The sequence goes on along the minus strand of NZ_JBWKKP010000013.1, from coordinate 9,461 downwards.
TCGGTCATGCTGCCGGAGCGCATATGGTGCAGGGCCACGCGGGCCTCGGCGGACAGCAGCCGCATCGCGATCTCGTTGCGCCCCATCTCCAGCGAGAAGATGACGCTGGGCATGTTGTTCTTGATGGAGCAGGCGCGCGCGAAGTCCAGGGCCAGGGTGGACTTACCCATGGCGGGACGGGCGGCGATGACGATCATCTGGCCCGGGTGCAGACCGTTGGTCAGCGAGTCGAGATCGGTGAACCCGGTGGGCACTCCGGACATCTGACCGCTGCGCGAACCGATCGCCTCGATCTCGTCGAGCGCACCCTCCATGATGTCGCCGAGCGGCAGGTAGTCCTCACTGGTGCGCTGCTCGGTGACGGCGTAGATCTCCGCCTGGGCGTTGTTGACGATCTCGTCGACGTCGCCGTCCGCCGCGTATCCCATCTGGGTGATGCGGGTACCGGCCTCGACCAGACGGCGCAGCACGGCGCGTTCGTGGACGATCTCCGCGTAGTACTCGGCGTTGGCGGCGGTGGGAACCGACTGGACGAGGGTGTGGAGATAGGAGGCGCCGCCCACGCGGGTGATCTCACCGCGCTTGGTCAGCTCCGCCGCGACCGTGATGGGGTCGGCCGGTTCGCCCTTCGCATACAGGTCCAGGATCGCCTGGTAGACGGTCTCGTGGGCGGGGCGGTAGAAGTCATGGCCCTTGAGGACCTCCACCACGTCGGCGATGGCGTCCTTGGAGAGCAGCATGCCGCCGAGCACGGACTGTTCGGCGTCGAGGTCCTGCGGCGGGACACGCTCGAAGCCGGAGCCCTCCCAGGCGCCTCCCCCGTCTCCGTCACGTCCGCGCTCGTGCTGGTCATCACGGCCCCGGCCGCCGCCTTCACCGCGGCGGAACCGGGGGGACGGGAACCGCTCGGCCGGACCGGAGTCCGCCCACGGGTCGTCCATGGGCTCGGGCACGCTCACCCCGCCACCTCCTCCCGTCCGCGGTAAGGAACCTCGCCATGGCTCTTTCATAGAGCACGGCTACGACATAACTGAGCGGCCGGCTTCCGGTCACGACGCGTCGAGTTCCGGTGGATTCGAGGGACGGATGCGGTGGCGGGCGCCGGACCACGGTAGGCCCGTGGGGGCCGCCAGCCAACTTGGTTATCCACAGGCCATGTGGATGATGTGAGTCATCCTGTGGAGAACTCCCGTGAACCTGTGCACGGCCCGGGGGACAGCGCTGTGGACAAACACACAATCACCCTGAGGCCACCCGCCTGACCTGGTATTTCTCTATCCAGGGGCTGTGCAGAAGAAAAACTTCCATCCCCGGGGCAAGATCACGACAAAGGGCGCAGAGAAGATCGCCGCGCGCGCCGCCATGTAAGGACTGATTGCCTCTTGCATGTCTTACCTGTGGAAGATTACATTGCCGTCATGACACAGGCCCCCACGAGCCCCTCGCGCACCCCGCGCACCTCGCGGAGCGATGTCCGGCGCCATGACCGCGAGATCCTCGCGCTCGCCGTGCCCGCCTTCGGCGCGCTCGTGGCGGAGCCCCTCTTCCTCATGGTGGACAGCGCCGTGATCGGCCATCTGGGCACGACCCAGCTCGCCGGGTTCGGGGTGGCCGCAGCCCTGCTGTCCACCGCGGTCAACGTCTTCGTCTTCCTCGCCTATGCCACCACCGCCGCCGTGGCCCGCCGGATCGGCGCGGGCGACCCGGCCGGAGCGATCCGCCAGGGTATGGACGGTATCTGGCTCGCCCTGCTGCTGGGCGCCGTCGTGGTCGCCGTCGCGATCCCGGCCGCTCCCGCGCTGGCGGATCTCTTCGGCGCCTCGGCGACCGCCGCCCCGCACGCCACCACCTATCTGCGGATCAGCACGCTCGGCATCCCCGCGATGCTGGTGGTGCTCGCGGCCACCGGGGTGCTCCGCGGCCTGCAGAACACCCGTACCCCGCTCTATGTGGCCGTCGGAGGCTTCGCCGCCAACGCCGCGCTGAACGCCACCCTGGTCTATGTCGCCGGGCTCGGTATCGCGGGCTCCGCCTGGGGCACCGTGATCGCCCAGAACGCCATGGCCGCCGTCTACCTCCTGGTGGTCGTCCGGGGCGCCCGGCGACACGGCGCCTCGCTGCGGCCCGACGCCGCCGGGATCAGGGCCTGTGCCCACTCCGGGACACCGCTGCTGATCCGCACCCTCTCGCTGCGTGCCGTGATGCTCATCGCCACGGCGGTGGCCGCCCGCCTCGGTGACACCGATATCGCCGCCCACCAGATCGTGCTCGGCCTCTGGAACCTGCTGGCCTTCGCGCTCGACGCGATCGCCATCGCGGGCCAGGCGATCATCGGACGCTATCTGGGTGCGAGCGACGCCGAGGGCGCCCGCGCCGCCTGCCGCCGGATGGTGCTGTGGGGCGTGGTCTGCGGCGTGGTCCTCGGACTTCTGGTGATCGTCTCCCGGCCGCTGTTCATCCCGCTGTTCACCACCGATCCCGTGGTACGGGACACCCTGCTGCCCGCCCTGCTGGTCGCGGCCGTCACCCAGCCGATCTCAGGAGTGGTGATGGTGCTCGACGGGGTGCTGATGGGCGCGGGCGACGGACCGTATCTGGCCGGGGCGATGCTGATCACGCTCGCGGTCTTCGCCCCGGTGGCGCTGCTGGTCCCCCCGCTCGGCGGCGGGCTCACCGCGCTGTGGTGGACCATGACGCTGATGATGGTGGCCCGGCTGGTCACGCTGTGGCTGCGGGCCCGCTCCGGCCGCTGGATCGTCACCGGCGCCGTCCGCACCTGACCGGACCCGCCCCGCCACGCCGACCGCACCCGCGGCGACACGGGGCCACCGCGACACGGAGGGGCCACGAAGGGCCGAGGAACGGCGGAGGGCCGCACCCCGCAGGGGTACGGCCCTCTCTCACGCTCTGCGGAGCGCCAGGGTCAGCCGGCGACGACCTCGACGCCGACCTTGGCGGAAACCTCGGCGTGCAGACGCACGGACACCTGGTGGGCGCCCAGGGTCTTGATCGGCGACGTCACCTCGATGCGGCGCTTGTCCACGTCCGGGCCACCCGCGTCCTTGATCGCCGAGGCGATGTCGGCCGGGGTGACGGAGCCGAACAGACGGCCGGCGTCGCCGGCGCGGGTCTTCAGCTGCACCTTGACGCCCTCGAGCTGAGCCTTGACCTCGTTGGCCTGCTCGATCGTGGCGATCTCGCGGATGCGACGACCGCGGCGGATCTGCTCGACGTCCTTCTCGCCACCCTTGGTCCAGCGGATCGCGAGACCGCGCGGAACCAGGTAGTTGCGGGCGTAACCGTCCTTGACGTCCACGACGTCACCGGCGGTGCCGAGGCCAGAGACCTCGTTGGTGAGGATGATCTTCATGAATCGGTCACCCTTCCCTTATCGCGCGGTGGAGGTGTAGGGCAGCAGCGCCATCTCACGGCTGTTCTTCACGGCCGTGGCGACGTCACGCTGGTGCTGGGTGCAGTTGCCGGTGACCCGGCGGGCACGGATCTTGCCGCGGTCGGAAATGAACTTCCGCAGCAGGTTCGTGTCCTTGTAGTCGACGTAGGAGATCTTCTCCTTGCAGAACACGCAAACCTTCTTCTTAGGCTTGCGAGCAGGCGGCTTCGCCATTATCTCTCTCCAGTGTGATCAAGAAGTTTGTGCTGGTCGCCCGGACCAGGCCGCGCGTTGTTTCACGTGAAACCGCGTGAAACAACGCCCATGGGCCTAGAAGGGCGGCTCGTCCGAGTAGCCGCCGCCGGAGTTGCCGGAGCCGCCGCCCCAGCCACCACCGCCGCCGCCCTGGCCGCCGCCACCGGCGGGTGCTCCGGTCGCCCAGGGGTCGTCGGCGGGAGCGCCGCCGCCCTGCTGCTGACCGCCGCCGGGGCCACCGCCCCAGCCGCCACCGCCGCCGCCCTGGCCGCCACCGCCGCCGTAGCCACCCTGTCCACCGCGTCCGGTGGTCTTGGTGACCTTGGCCGTGGCATTGCGCAGGCTGGCGCCGACCTCATCGACATCCAGCTCGTAGACCGTGCGCTTGACCCCCTCACGGTCCTCGTACGACCGCTGCTTCAGACGGCCCTGCACGATCACGCGCATACCGCGCTGAAGCGACTCGGCCACGTTCTCCGCGGCCTGCCGCCACACCGAGCAGGTGAGAAAGAGGCTCTCGCCGTCCTTCCACTCATTGGTCTGACGGTCGAACGTACGGGGAGTGGACGCGACGCGGAACTTCGCGACCGCCGCACCGGAGGGGGTGAAACGCAGCTCGGGGTCGTCGACGAGATTGCCGACGACCGTGATGACGGTCTCGCCTGCCATAGGGGTACCTCTCGGCGTACTGCTGGGCTGCTTGCTACTCGTTGCGATACGGCCCGGAGACCGGTGAACGCCTAGGCGCTCAGTGGGTCTCGGGGCGGAGGACCTTGGTCCGGAGGACCGACTCGTTCAGGTTCAGCTGCCGGTCGAGCTCCTTGACGACCGCAGGCTCAGCCTGGAGGTCGATGACCGAGTAGATGCCCTCGGGCTTCTTCTTGATCTCGTACGAGAGACGACGACGGCCCCAGGTGTCGACCTTCTCGACCTTGCCGTTGCCCTCACGGATCACGGAAAGGAAGTTCTCGATCAGCGGGGAGACAGCGCGCTCCTCGAGATCGGGGTCGAGGATGACCATCACCTCGTAGTGACGCATGTGGAACCCACCTCCTCTGGACTCAGCGGCCACGGTCGTTCCGTGGCAGGAGGGTCGTAATGCGTTCTGTGACGATGCCTGTGCAGACACCACCGCAGACGGTACACACTACCCGGCCACTGCCTTCCGCTTGAAATCCGGGCCACTCGCCCCGCAATCTGTACACATCGGATGTGAGCGGCGTTACAGTTCGCCGCCCTGCCTATATGGGTCTACCCGGAGGTGCCCCATGGCTCAGGCAGCACAATCGCAGCACGGCTTGCTCTCCTTCCTGGACACCGACGGCAAGTCGCACCCCATCCAGAACACGCTCGCCGTGAGCACGCTGGTGATCGGTGTGATCGCCTTTGTGACGGCACAGTTCACCAGCCTCCACCTGCTCAGTTCATGGGCCGGACTGATCGGCATGATCACCGGAGCCTGGGGCCAGCTGATCTCCGCGACCACCGCGGAGCGCTTCCTGCTGATCATCGGACTCGGCGCCTCCGCCGTGGGCTTCTATCTCGGTATGGCGCACGGCGGGCTGTTCGGCGGCCTCCTCGGCTGATCCCGACCGGGCCCGGGTCGGCCCCGGGCCCAAACAGGGCGCGTCCCGGTCGCAGTAGGCTTCGGCGCGAGAGCCGGAGCCCCGACCATGGGGACACACCTGCTGAGGAGCGCCCCGCATGAGCCTGACCCTGAGGACGATCAGTCGAGAGCAGCATCTGGCGTACATCCAGAGCCTGCCTTCGGCCAGCCACATGCAGGTACCGGCATGGGCCGACGTCAAGGCGGAATGGCGCTCGGAGAACCTCGGCTGGTTCGACGCCTCCGGTCAGCTCGTCGGCGTGGGTCTCGTCCTCTACCGCCAGCTGCCCAAGATCAAGCGGTATCTCGCCTACCTCCCCGAGGGCCCGGTCATCAACTGGTACGCGCCCAACCTCGAGGACTGGCTGCGCCCGATGCTCGCCCACCTCAAGCAGCAGGGGGCGTTCTCGGTGAAGATGGGCCCGCCGGTGATCATCCGCCGCTGGGACGCCGCCGCGATCAAGTCCGGTATCCAGAGCCCCGATGTGAAGCGCCTGCGCGATGTCGAGGCCACCCACATCGAGCCCCGCGCCTTCGAGGTCTCCGACAAGCTGCGGCGGATGGGCTGGCAGCAGGGTGAGGACGGCGGAGCGGGCTTCGGCGACGTCCAGCCGCGCTATGTCTTCCAGGTGCCGCTGGAGAACCGCTCGCTGGAGGACGTCCACAAGAGCTTCAACCAGCTCTGGCGACGCAACATCAAGAAGGCCGAGAAGGCCGGTGTCGAGGTCGTCCAGGGCCGCTACGAGCACCTGGGCGAGTGGCAGCGGCTCTACGAGATCACCGCTGAGCGCGACCACTTCCGGCCGCGGCCGCTGAGCTACTTCCAGCGCATGTGGACGACCCTCAACGCCGAGGACCCCAACCGCATGCGGCTGTACTTCGCGATGCACGAGGGCGAGGCCGTGGCCGCCGCCACCATGCTGATCGTCGGCGGCCATGTCTGGTACTCCTACGGCGCCTCCGCCAACCACAAGCGCGAGGTCCGGCCCTCGAACGCGATGCAGTGGCGGATGCTCCGCGACGCCTACGCGCTCGGCGCGACCGTCTACGACCTCCGCGGCATCAGCGACTCGCTCGACGAGTCCGACCACCTTTTCGGGCTGATCCAGTTCAAGGTCGGCACCGGCGGGCAGGCTGCCGAGTACCTCGGCGAGTGGGACTTCCCCCTCAACAAGCTGCTCCACAAGGCGCTGGACATCTACATGTCCCGCCGCTGACCCCGATCCGCTGCTTCCCCACAAACGCTGCATATCTCCAATACACCGCGGCAACGAGAAAGGTTCCGGGACCGGCCAATGGCGCTCACCCTGTACGTCGACACCGCGCGCTGGCGAGCGCACCAGCACTCTGTGCTTCAGCAGTTCCCGGGGATCGTCCCCGTGTGCAAGGGCAACGGCTACGGCTTCGGCCACGAGCGGCTGGCCGAGGAGGCCGCCCGCATCGGCGCCGATGTCCTCGCGGTCGGGACCACCTACGAGGCCGCCCGCATGAAGGACTTCTTCAGCGGTGACCTCCTGGTGCTCACCCCGTTCCGCCGCGGCGAGGAGCCGGTCCCGCTGCCGGACCGGGTGATCCGGTCGGTCTCCTCCGTCGACGGTGTGTACGGCCTGGTGAACGCGCGCGTGGTCATCGAGGTCATGAGCAGCATGAAGCGGCACGGCATCACCGAGCAGGACCTGCCCCAGCTCCACGCCGCGATAGAGAACGTCCGGCTGGAGGGGTTCGCCATACACCTCCCGCTCGACCGCACCGACGGCATCGACGCGGTCGAGGAGGTCATCGGCTGGATGGACCGGCTGCGCGCCGCACGGCTGCCGCTGCACACCATGTTCGTCAGCCACCTCAAGGCCGATGAACTCGCCCGGCTCCAGCAGCAGTTCCCGCAGACCCGGTTCCGGGCGCGCATCGGCACCCGGCTGTGGCTGGGCGACCACGACTCGACCGAGTACCGCGGCTCCGTCCTCGACGTGACCCGCGTCGCCAAGGGGGACCGGTTCGGCTACCGCCAGCAGAAGGCGACCTCGGACGGCTATCTGGTGGTCGTCGCGGGCGGCACCTCGCACGGCGTGGGTCTGGAGGCCCCCAAGGCCCTGCACGGGATGATGCCCCGTGCCAAGGGGGTGGCGCGGGCCGGTCTGGCGACCGTCAACCGCAACCTGTCGCCGTTCGTCTGGGCCGGCAAGCAGCGCTGGTTCGCCGAGCCGCCGCATATGCAGGTGTCGATCCTGTTCGTGCCGGGCGATGTCCCGGCGCCGCAGGTGGGGGACGACCTGGTGGCCCATCTGCGGCACACCACGACCCAGTTCGACCGGCTGCTCGACCGCTGAACCGCCCAGGCCGGGACGGGCTCCTCAGGGAGCCCGGACCCGGTCGGCGGGGACGGCCCCGCCCGTAGCGGCGGTCCGGCCAGGAGGGGCCCCGGCGCGCGGAGGCGTCAGCCCCTTTCCGTTCCCCGGTCGCTCATCGCCGCGCCCTCGTAGCGCGCCCGGCGCCGGGCCTCCCCCAGGACGAAGACGTCGGGCGCCCCGTCCAGCACGCCTCCCGAGGGGTCGTCCGACCCGTCCTGGCGCACCGGGTCCCGTTCGGGCATCAGGGCGTCCCGCACCACCAGCGCGCACAGGTACAGCGTCCCCAGCACATGCAGGACGATCGCCAGTTGGTACCCCTCGGGCGGCAGCCCGCGGTGCTGATCACCGCTGCCGGTGTACGCGAGGTACATCCAGATCCCGAGGAAATACATCACCTCGCACGCCTGCCAGACGAGGAAGTCGCGCCAGCGCGGCCGGGCAAGCGCCGCCAGCGGGATCAGCCACAGCACGTATTGCGGTGAGTAGACCTTGTTGGTGACGACGAACGCCGCGACGATCAGGAAGGCCAGCTGGGCCAGCCGTGGCCGTCGCGGGGCGCACAGCGCGAGGGCCGCCACTCCGACGCAGGCCAGCACCATCATCGCGGTGGCATAGGTGTTGACGTCGTCCATGGGGTTGTCGGCGCGCTGCGAGACGATCAGCCACACCGAGCCGAAGTCGACGGGCCGTTCCTGGCTGAAGGTGTAGAACATCTTCCAGCCCTCGCGCACATGGGGCCCGCCGTCCCGCCAGTCGATCATCACCGGCACGTTCACCACGAGCCAGGCCGCCACGGCACCGCCGGTCGCCGACCAGAAGGCCCGCCAGCGCCCCGTGCGCAGACACAGCAGGAACAGCGGCCCGAGCAGCAGCAGCGGGTAGAACTTCGCGGCGGTCGCCAGTCCGAGCAGGATCCCGGCCGTCAGCGGGCGGCCGCGCGACCACATGAGCAGCGCCGCGGCCGTGAGGGCGACCGCGAACAGATCCCAGTTGATGGTGGCGGTCAGCGCGAAGGCGGGGGCCAGCGCGACGAACATGCCGTCCCAGGGACGCCGCCGGTGGGTTCGGGTCACGCAGACCGCCATGACCGCGGCGCAGACCATCAGCAGGCCCGCGTTGACCATCCAGTAGATCTGCTCACGGTGCTGCATGGCGCTCTCGCTCGTGCCGTCATGCGGGGTGAGCCAGGAGGCCACCTCCATGAAGAGCCCGGTGAGCACCGGGTACTCCAGGTACTCCATCCCGCCCGAGACCTTCTGCGGAATGCGGTGGAAGTACGGCACGAGGTCGTCGGCGAAGCCACGGCCGCTGTAGAGGTGCGGGATGTCGGAGTAGCAGGCGTGGGTGTACTGGGCGGTGTTGCCGAAGAACCAGCCCCCGTCGTAGCAGGGCATCTTCTGCGCCATGCCCAGGGCGAACATCCCGATGGCCACGAGCGCGACGACCCGCACCGGTGTCCACCAACTGGTGCCGAGCAGCGCACGGCGCCCGACGGGGCCACCGATCACCTCGCTGGCCGCCCTGGCGACCGGATCCTCGTCGGTCGGCCGTACGGGCTGGGCCTGTGGGTCCTCGCGCACGCTCATGGGGGCCATCCTGCCGTACCGGTCCCAGGGGTGCCGTAAGGACCGTCCGGACGCCCCTGAGCGGCCCCAGGAGGCCACCAGACCCCCGCGGAAGGCTTCCTTGGCACCGAACCGCACCGAACGCCGCATCGGCCGGGAGAAGGGCCTCTCAGCCGCGGAGGTCTCGGCGGGCCGGGAACGGCGGCGGGGGGGGGGGGGGGGGGGGGGGGGGGGGGGGGGGGGGGGGGGGGGGGGGGGGGGGGGGGGGGGGGGGGGGGGGGGGGGGGGGGGGGGGG